>NZ_JBHUAL010000229.1:0-15467 GCF_042789775.1 Kitasatospora sp. NPDC056800
GGCCAGAGCCCGGCCGCGCCCGCGCCGACCTCCGCCGCCCCCGACCGCCCCGCCCCCGGCGAAACGGCCACCCCCACGACGCCCGCGACCCCGACGCAGTCCGCCCAGCCCACGCCGCAGCCCAAACCGCAACTGCCCGCCGAGGCGCGGATCACCGGCACCAACGGCGCGCTGGACAACTACTCCTCCAACGACCAGGACGGCAACACCGTCGGCACCTACTTCGCCAACGGCACGGCGGCGCAGCTCTGGCGGCTGGACCGGGTCGCCGACGGGATGTACTACCTGCGCAACGCCTCCAGTAACTTCACCAAGGTGCTGGACCAGGACCGCAGGAGCGGACTGGTCCAGATCTGGACGAGCCCGCCGGCCGACTGGAACCAGGTCTGGGCCATCGCGCAGGTCCCGGGCGGCTACCGGATCGCCAACGTCGCCACCCAGCTGTGCCTGACGTCCGAGGGCATCGGCGTCGGGACCCACGTGGCGTCCTGCACGGGCGCGCAGAACCAGGTGTGGACGTTCAACTGAGCCGCCGGGAGCCGACTGCCCGGCTCCGACCGGAGACCGCCGTCGACCGGGGCCGCGACGGCGAGCTGTACGACTACGACGCGGACGACGCCGGGTTCGTCCGGGATCCGGGGGCCGGGGCGGCGCTGTGGGCGGTGCCACGGCCCCGGGTCACCACGGGGCCATCACCAGCTCGCCGATCACCTGGAGGCCGACTCGCGCCGCCAGCCACGGGGCGCGTTCGGCCTCGACCTGCTTGACGTGCACGAACACCGTGTGGTCGGCCGCCGGCTCCGTCAGGTCGAGGTCCCGGGCATGCGCGCAGACCGTCACGAAGGCGCCCCTGGGACCTCCGGCACCGAGGCCGATGTCGGGAGCCTCCGGCCAGCCGGAGAAGTCCCAGCGGACCGACACCGGGCATGCCCCCGCCGCCGCCAGGACCGGCCGCACCACGTCCGCGGACATGCCCCAGCCCATCAACCGGACCGGGAGGTGGGCCGACGGCGGGTCACCCCTGTCGGAGGCGCCGTGTCCGGCGCCGTCGGCCCACCACTCGGCACCCGGCAGGAGGCCCAGGAGCCGTTCGAGGGCCCGCGCGTCGGGAACGCGCGCGTCGAAGTCGACCTCGAGCTCCCGGGTGTCGGCGAGATCCAGCAACCGCCCGGCGGCCCGCAGGGCCTCGTCGAGGTCCGCCGTCCTCAGGACCGGTCGCGCGTAGGAGTTGGCCATGGCGGGGAGTCTGCCAGGGCGCCCGCACTCGGAGATACCGGTTTTGTCCGCGCCCTGGACCTGCCGGTGTCCCCCTGTCCTCCCTCGGAGGCGCCCCCAGGTCGGCTCGCCGGACCGGGCGGACCTCCGGCGGGTCACGCCGGCAGCCAGGACGGCCACTGTCGGCGCGGCCGGACGGCGGGCCGGGCCGGGCCGATCAGCTCGCGCAGCCGGGCGGCCTCGGGGGAGCCGATGGAGGCCAGGATGTCGTAGGCCTCCGACCGGTGCGCCCGGGCCGCGTCCCCGGCGGCATCCCCGGCATCCCCGGTGCCCTCGGCGGCCGCGCGGTCGGCGAGCGCGTCGCCGAGCGCCGCCAGGGCCAGCCCCCGCCCCCGGCGGTCGCCGTCGAGCGTCAGCACCTCCACCGCCCGCCCGGCCGCCGCCACCGCCTCCTCGCCGCGGCCGACGGCGCGCAGCGACTCGGCGAGCCGCAGCAGCGTACGGCCGGTGCGGCGCCGGTCGTCCGGCCGCAGCAGGGCCAGGGCGTTGCGGTGGTGGCGCAGGGCCTGCTCGTACTCGCCGCGGTCGTGGGCGATCGTCCCCAACGAGTCCAGGGCGAGCGCCTGGAGTTCGTGGTCGGCGAGCTCGTGGCAGATCAGCAGCGACTGGTCGACGACGCGCACCGCCGCCTCGGACCGGCCGAGCCCGGTGAACGCGCCCGCCAGGTTGAGCAGTTCGGCCGCGACCGAGCGCCGGTCGCCGAGCCGCTCCCACACCGAGATCGCCGCCGTGAAGCCGTCGACGGCGTCGCCCGGCCGGCCGACCTGGGCGAACAGGGCGGCCAGCGAGGCGTGGGCCAGGGCGAGCAGCGGCCCCGGCAGGTCGTGGGCGGTGCACAGGTCGCGGGCCCTGAACAGCTCGGCGAGGGCCGCGGGTTCGGAGCCGACCTCGGTCAGCAGCCGTCCGAGCACCAGCCGGGCCCTGACCTCGCCCGTCCGGTCGCCCGCGCGGACGGCGGCGTGGAGCAGCACCTTGGCCGCGTGCCCGAGCGGCCGGGCGGCCTGGCCGGTCTCGCACAACAGGACGTAGCCGAGCAGCAGTTCGGCCGCCAGGTCGAGCCGGGGCGGCTCGGGGAGGGTGGCGTACTGGCCGACCAGCGCGCCGATGCCGCGGTAGTCGCCGCGGCCGTGGGCCGCCGCCGTACCGCAGCCGCCGCTACGGGCGGCGGCACCGGTGAACGGCAGGGCGGCGCGGGCGGCGGCCGGGCCGAGGGCCGCGACGGTCTCGCCGTGGTGGCGGGCCACCAGGCGGGTGAGGACGGCGGCCGGCCGGTCCCCCTCCGCCTCCGCTTCCCCCTCCGGGGCGAGCTGCAGGGCGAAGGCGCGCAGCAGGTCGTGGTACCGGTAGCGGTCCGGCGGCGCCGTCTCCAGCATCGAGCAGTCGACCAGCGACTCGGCCAGCTCCTCGGCCTCCCGCTCCGGCAGGCCGAGCACCGCCGCGACCGCCCCCGGCGACAGGTCGGGCACCTCCGGAACCGCCAACAGGCGGAAGGCCCGGGCCTGTTCGGGCGTCAGCTGGTCGTAGCCGAAGCGGAACGCCGACTCGACGGCGAGGTCCCCGGCGCGCAGCACGTCCAGCCGCCGGCGGTCCCCGGCCAGCTTGTCGAGCAGCCGGGCCATCGACCAGCCCGGCCGGCAGGCGAGGCGCGCGGCGAGGATCCGTACGGCCAGCGGGAGGTGGCCGCAGAGCCGCACGAGCTCCCCGGCCGTGTCCGCCTCGGCCCGCAGTCGCTGCCCGCCGACCACCCGTTCGAGCAGGCCCAGGGCCTCCTGCGGGGCGAACGCGGTCAGCTCGACGACGTGCGCGTTGGGAAGCGAACCGAGCCTGGCCCGGCTGGTGACGAGCACGGCGCAGCCCGCCCGGCCGGGCAGCAGCGGCCTGATCTGCTCGGCGTCCCGGGCGTTGTCGAGGACCACCAGCACCCGCCGGCCCGAGAGCAACGAGCGGAACTGGGCGGAGCGTTCGGCGAGCCCGGGTGCCAGCCCCTCCGGCGGCACGCCCAGGGACCGCAGGAAGGCGCCCACCGCCTCCTCGGGCCGGGTCGGGCGGCCGTCGGCCCCGTGCAGGTCCAGGTAGAGCTGGCCGTCGGGGAAGTCCGCGGCCAGCGTGTGCGCGACGTGGACGGCCAGCGCCGTCTTGCCCACGCCGCCCAGGCCCGACACCGTCGCCACGGGCATGGTGCCGGGGGAGAGCAGGACGGCCCGCAGCGCCTCGGTCTGCGCCTCGCGGCCGGTGAAGTCGGCGAGGTCGGCCGGGACTTGGGTCGGCCGGACGGCCGGCGGGTACGGCGCGCGGGCCGCGGCGGCGGGCCGGGCCGTCGTCGGTGCGGGCGAGGAGGTGGGCGTGGCCGAGGGTGAGGACGTGGACGCCGAGGTGGGCGCGGGCGCCACGAGCGCGGCGTCGGCCACCAGGATCCGGCGCTGCAACTCGCGCAACCCGGGCCCGGCCGAGACGCCGAGCTGCGCCCGCAGCCGCCGGTCCGCCGCGCGGTACACGCCCAGGGCCTCCGCCTGCCGGCCGGTCCGGTAGAGGGCGAGCATCAGCAGTTCGGAGAACCGCTCCCGGAGCGGGTACTCGGCCACCACGGCGGCCAGTTCGGCGACGGCCTCGCCGGACGGCCCGGCCTCGACCTCGGCCTCCAGACAGGACTCCAGGACGGTCACCCGGCGCTCGGCCCACTCGCCGCGCTGCCGCTCGGCGTACGGGCCGGGCAGCCCGGTCATCGGCTCGCCCTGCCACAGCGCCAGCGCCGAGCGGAGCACGGCGGCGGCGCGGGCGTGCTGCCCGCCGACGCGCAGCCCCCTCGCCTCGCCGAGGAGTTCCTCGATCCGGTGGGTGTCCAGCCCGCCGGCGTCCAGGGCGAACAGGTAGCCCCCGCTGAGCGTGGTCGGTGCGGCGGGCCCCAGGACGCGGCGCAGGCGGTGGACGTACGTCCGGATCACGGCGGAGGGCTTGGCGGGCGGATCATCGCCCCACAGGTCGTCGACCAACTGACCGGTCGACACCGGGTGGTTGGCCCTCAGCAGCAGCGCGAGCAACAGGCTCCGCTGCTGCGGCGATCCGAGCACGAGCTCGCCGCCGTCCCGCCACCCCCGCAGCGGCCCCAGCACCGTGAACCGTAAACCACCCACCGGCCAATCCCCCTCCGCCCGCACACGATCCCCCGGCCGCGCATTTTACCGACCGCATCACCCCTGGTCAGGGACGAGGCCCCGGGCCCGTCCGGGAGTACGGGGATACCCTGGCCGCCGGACCGGGAACGAGGGGGAGAGCGTGACGCACGCGACGGCACCGGACGGCACCCGGATCGCCTACCAGTTGCGCGGCGAAGGGGCGCCACTGGTCCTGCTGGCCGGCCAGGCCAACGACCACCACTGGTGGGACGCGGTCCGCGCCGACTTCCACCCCGCCCGCGCCACCCTCACCCTCGACCACCGCGGCACCGGCGGCAGCGACAAGCCCGACACCCCGTACAGCACCGAACAGTTCGCCCGGGACGTCGTCGCCGTCCTCGACGACCTCGGCATCGACCGGGCCGACGTCTACGGCACCTCCATGGGCGGACGGGTGGCCCAGCAGCTCGCCGCCCGCCACCCGCACCGGGTGCGCGCCCTGGTCCTCGGCTGCACCTCACCCGGCGGCCCGCACGGCGTCGAACGCGGCGCCGACGTCCGCCGCGCCCTGGCGCAACCCGACCCCGAGGCCGCGCGACAGGCCCTGCTGGAGCTGATGTACACCCCCCGGTGGCTCGACTCCCACCCCGGCCCGCACCACACCCTCGGCGACCCCGCCATGCCCGCCCACGCCCGCCGCCGCCACCTCGCGGCCAGCAACCGGCACGACGCCTGGGACCTCCTGCCGGCCATCGGCGCCCCCACCCTGGTCCTCCACGGCGCCGACGACCGGCTCAACCCCGCCGCCAACGCCCCGCTGCTCGCCGCCCGCATCCCCGGCGCCCGCCTGCACCTGCTCCCCGGCGCCCGGCACGCCTACTTCGAGGAGTTCCGCACCACCGCGAGCCCCCTCGTCCTGGACTTCCTCACCAGCGCCCAGTAGGCAAGCGGAAGGACCGGTTTCGGCCAGTCGTGTCGCCGGTGGATACAACCGATCACATCTTCGGCATGCTGACCGCTCACGTTGTCCGGACACGACAAAGGAGAAGGCCATGCGTCGAATCGCGGCTCTGGGGGCGGGTGCGGCACTGCTGGTGGCCGCCGGTGTGATGGCGGCGCCGAGCGCCTCGGCGACCTCGTACTGCAGCACCACCCAGGGGACGAACTGGGGCTCGGTGAGCTGCCAGACCACCGCCACGAAGAACCACTGGCAGCTGGTGCTGGTCTGCAACAACGACAACGTCAAGGGCAGCCAGGCGACCGTCAACGGCCTCTGGCACATGGGCAACGGCAGCGACACCCTCTACTGCCCCACCGGCTACAGCGCGGCGTACACCAAGGTCAACAACGACAACTGACCCGCCGGGTAGGGGAGTCGGCTGTTCGGTCGCCGGGCCCGCCGCCGCCCGAGGTGGGCGGGCCTGGCGACATCCGGGCAGGCCCGTACAGTCCCGGCCATGACCGACACCACCGCGTTGTGGCGCGAGACCGAACGCACCACCGTCTTCAGCAAGTTCGGGCGCTCCGTCGACCGCGTCGGGTTCGAGCTGCCCGACGGCAGGACGAAGGACTTCTACCTCAAGCGCGAGAACCCGGGCGGCGCGGTGCTCGCCCTCACCCCCGACCGGCGCGTGATCCTCGCTCGCCAGTACCGGCCCGGCCCCGACCGCGTGCTGTACGAACTGCCCGGCGGCCTCGTGGACCCCGGCGAACAGGCGGTGGACGCCGCCGCCCGCGAGCTGCTGGAGGAGACCGGCTACCGGGGCCAGGTCCGCGCCGCCGGCTCGTACTGGCTGGACGCCTACTCCGACGTCCGCCGCTACGCCTTCGTCGCCACCGACTGCGTCAAGGTCGCCGAACCGCGCCCGGAGCGCAACGAGTTCATCGACGTCGTCACCGTCGACCTGGACGAGTTTCGCACCCGCGTCCTGCGCGGCGGCGAGATGACCGACACGGCCGCCGCCTACCTCGCCCTGGACACGCTGGGCCTGTTGTGAGCCGGGCGAGTCCCGGATCTCCGGACCGCGTGCGCGGCGGTCCGGGCCCGGGCGTCAGCCGGTGGTGTCGGTCAGCAGCCGTCCTGGGGCCGCCTCCCGCAGTGCACGCCCGGACATGAGGCCCGGCAGTTCCGGCAAGCGCTCGGCCCGGCGCTGGAGGAGGTGGACCTTCGCCTCGGGGAGATCGGCGACGCGCAGCAGCTGCCAGCCCTGACCACGCTGGTAGTAGCGCGACAACTGTTCCTGGGCGGTGCCGCGACGCACCCAGCGGATGCCGTTCACGGCAGCGTGGTCAAGGGCCCACCAGGCGAGCAGGCGCCCGAGGCGGTAGGGATTCGGCCGGGTGAAGCTGGTCGTGAGGAAGAGGCTGGGCTCGGCACGTTCCTCGTCGGTGAAGCCCCACAGGGGGAGGGCGTCCTCCCGCATGATCGTCGTGCAGCCGACGACACCGCGTTCCCGGTGCTCCAGCACCCACACGGGAATGTCCGGGTTCGCGGCCTGGGCCCCGAACTCGTCGGCCACCGCCTCGCACTCGCCGAGCCCGCGCTCCGACAACCAGCGGGAACGCTCGCGGATCATGTCGGCGATCGCGGCAGCGTCCGCCGCGGTCGCCTCGCGCATCCGAAACACCGGTGGCTCCTCTTCTACGTGATGGTCCTTCGGATTGCTCGACGGCATGGTCACCACCGCGGAGGCCGGCGGGTCCGCCAGCGTGCTGCGCAGGAAGTCGGACCCGCCGACTTCCTGCGCAGTGGGGTTCTCAGGGTCGGGTGGCTCGGGCGCGGCAGTGGGCGAGGGCGTACTTGATGCGGGTCTCGGAGTGGTGGGTGGTGGTGAGGAGTTCGCCGGCGGTGGTGAGGGCGGTCCAGTAGCGGGTGGGGTTTCCGGTGCGGGGGAGGGGGTGGGTGGTGGTGAGGGAGAGGTAGGCGGTGGTGAGGTTGCCGGTGGTGAACCAGCGTTGGAGGCCGTGGTGGTGGCCGGGGCGGAGGCTGCCGTGGGCGTCGATGGCGGTGAGGAGGTGGTCGACGATGGTGAGTTCGGTGTCGGTGAGGGACTTGGGGATGTCGAAGACGCCGAGGGCTTCGAGGAGTTCGCCGGTGTCGGTTTCGGTGCCGGGGCGGGGGTCGGCGAGGAGGGTGTCGTAGCAGTCGTTCAGGCGGCGGGTGGCCTCGGCGTGGGGGATGGTGAGGGCGAGGCAGACGGCGCGGGCGGAGGGCAACGGCTTGCGGGTGCGGCGGGCGAGGAGGGCGTACGTCTCGGCGGGGGTCCGGCCACGGGAGAGGGCGTGGCGGGCCAGGGTCGTGAGGTGCATGGGGGGTTCGGGCTTTCAGGCGGTGACGAGAGCGGGGGCGGGGGACGGGGCGATGTGGGCCCAGACGTATTTGCCGATGCCGTCGGGCTGGGAGGAGCAGCCCCAGCGTTCGGCGAGTTCGTTGACGAGGAGCAGGCCGCGGCCGTGCTCGGCGTCCGACGCGGCGGTCCGGAGGGTGGGGTGGGCGCCGCCGGCGTCGTGGACTTCGAGGCGGAGGCGGGAGTTGACGAGGGTGAAGCGGATCTCGATGGGGTGGTCGTCCGGCGCGTCGGAGTGCTGGACGGCGTTGGCGAAGAGTTCGCCGAGGAGGAGTTCGGCGGTGTCGGCGTAGCGGTCGCCGGAGGGCAGGCCGGAGAGGTACGCGCGGAGGAGGTAGCGCGCGAGGGGCGTGGACTCGATGCGGGAGTCGAGGCGCGCGACGAACATGCGGGGGCGGCGGGTTTTGAGCATGGCGAAGTACCTCGGGGGAGGGTGCGTGCGGGGGGAGTGCGCCGTGCGGGACTGTTACTGAAGGCCTGGACCGCGCCCATGGCGGTCCGGCCTGGGGGGTGTCGCCTTGGTCAGCCGACCGGGACCGGGACGCCCTGGATGAGGAGGGGGAGGCCGTCGCCGTGCTCCCAGGCGTCCCAGGCGTCCTCGACGCGGCGGTACTGGTCGTCGGCCATGGCGTTGCGGAGCTGATGGCGGGGGACCCAGTGGAGGGCGTGGATCTCCTCCGAGGGCTGGTGGTGGCAGACGAGTTCGGCCTGCTGGGGCGTGAGCATCCCGCCCGCGTAGACGAGGTCGAGGCCCTCGGGGAACTCGGCGGCGGGCACGTAGTCGATGGTGAGGATGGTGCGGAGGGGCAGGACGAGCCCGGTCTCCGTTTCGAGGTGCCGGCGGGCCGCGAGGTGGGGGAGCTCGTCCTGCTCGGCGCTGCCGCCGGGGAGGATGAGGCCGTCCCGGTAGAGGGGATCGACCAGGAGGACGAGGAGTTCGCCCGACCCGCCGGGGTCCTCGCGCAGGGCGAAGACCTGCTGGCCCGACCGGCGGGCGGGGGGTTTGGTCAAGATGCGGGTCCTGCTCAACTCTGCTCCAGGTACGAGGAATTGGTGGCTGGCGGCAGCGGATGCTCGTCGATGGGACAGCGGCCGGGCGGCCGAAGTGTCGCCTCCGCGAAGACGCTCTCGCACGGCTCACCGTCCTCCAGATCGCCGAAGTGCTGGTTGGCTTCGTGGAGTTGGAGGAGAGGTTCGGGATTCCGTGCGTGATGCATGAGATCTCCACAGGTTGCTCTGTGCGCCCGGGGAGTCACCGGGTGTAGCCATAGTGCCGCCTTGGCCGCTACGATCGGAAGGCTTCCCCACTTGACAGTTCACCCGTGTGGAATTCGCGCAGCAGTGGAGGTCTGACGATGCGTGAGTCTCAGCTGGATCCATCGGCTTCACCCCTCAAGGCGTTCGGGGCCCAACTGCGCAAGCTGCGCAAGGCGGCAGGCCTGACGCAGACGCAACTCGGCTGGCGAACGAACTTGAGTGATAGTCAGATTTCGAACCTCGAAAGAGGGACACGCAATCCCACACTCGACTGGGTTCGTTTGGCTGACAAGGCCATCGATGCCGGTGGGACATTGGAACTGACGTACTGGAGTCTCAACGGGTCGTCGCTGCTGGAAGGGTTCCCCGAGTACGCAGCGCAAGAGGCGAAAGCTCGGGGTATCTCCCACTTCGAGCTGGGCATCATTCCGGGCCTGCTCCAGACCATGGAATACGCCAACGCCTTCGCGTTGGCGGCCGTACGGCGCGGCAGCATCACCGAGGAGCAGGCGGCAGATCGACTCGACTTCCTGGCCACACGCCAGAGGCTGCTTGGCCAGCGGTCAACGGCGCGCCTGCACTTCGTCTTGGACGAAGGAGCCCTCCTGCGAACGGTAGGAGGGTCCAAGGTCATGGCTCGGCAGCTGGCGCATCTTGAAGACCTCGCGAGCCGTCCGAACATCACCATCCAGGTAGCGCCGTTCTCGCTTGCGGAAGAGTTGCCGTTCACCATGGTTGTTACGCTGCTTACCATGGCGGATCGATCACTCCTGGCATACTCGGAGTGCCAGTTGCGCGGCTTCCTCGCGCGGGACGCTGATACGGCTCAGGCCTGGGAACGGGACTACCATCAGCTCCAGGTGGAAGCCCTGCCGAAGGCTGCGTCACTGGAGAAGATCCGCAAGCAAGGCGTGAGAGGAACGTCATGAACTCCCCTGTAGACCTGTCCGACGCCGCATGGTTCAAGAGCAGTTACAGCAACAATGGCGGTACCTGCGTCGAGGTGGCTCCAGACTTCCCTGGCCTGGCCCCTGTCCGTGACTCCAAGGACCCCGAGGGTCCGGCTCTCGTCTTCCCGGCCGATGCCTGGAAGTCGTTCGTCACCGCTGTCCGCAGTGGCGAGTTCGGCGACGTCTGAATCGGAGCCCGAAGGCGGCCCCTGCTTGGGGGCGGTTCCAGGGGCATCGTCTACCAGGCTCAGGCCGTGAAGAGGCAGCCAAACGCTCGGCTGGGGGTTCCCAGCCGAGCGTTTTTGCGTGAGCGGGGGAGGGCACGGGAGGGTCATGGAACTTGACCTCGCCGGCGCCGGGTGGCGGAAGAGCACGTACAGCAACAACGGGGGCAACTGCGTCGAGGTGGCGGACGGCTACCCGGGTGTCATGCCGGTCCGGGACTCCAAGGATCCGGAGGGGCCGGCTCTCGTCTTTCCGGTCAAAGAGTGGGAGTTGTTCGTTGCCGCTGTCCGCAGTCGTGAGTTCGACGTACTTTGAGGGGATGACGATGCACGACGGCATCACCCTCGACCAGGGCGGCTACTGCTGGGCCAAGTCCAGCTACTCGGCTGGTGAGAACGGCAACTGCATCGAGGTCGGCCGGACCCCGGTCGGCACCGTCCCGGTGCGCGACACGAAGCAGCACCGGCGCGGCCCTGTCCTGGAGTTCACCCCGGCGGCGTTCCAGGTCTTCCTCGACGCGGTCAAAGCGGGCGAGTTCCGGAAGGGCTGTGAGTGCGATGGAACTTGACCTTGCCGGCGCCGGGTGGCGGAAGAGCACATACAGCAACAACGGGGGTGACTGCGTCGAGGTGGCGGACGGCTACCCGGGTGTCATGCCGGTCCGGGACTCCAAGGATCCGGAGGGGCCGGCTCTTGTCCTCCCGGCTGAGGCCTGGACGTCGTTCGTCGCCGCTGTTCGCAGTAGTGAGTTCGACGTTCAGCTGTGACGGTTCGTCGTTGCGGTCCGCAGCGGCGAGTTCGACGTACTTTGAGGGGAATGCCATGGCCGACCGCCGAGATCTGTCCGGTGCTTCCTGGGTCAAGTCGACGTACAGCCAGCAAGGTGGCAACTGCCTTGAGATCGCGCGTGGCTTCCGTGAACTGATGCCGGTCCGGGATTCCAAGGACCCCCATGGCCCTGCCCTGATCTTCCCGGCCGAGGCCTGGGTGTCGTTCGTCGCCGCTGTCCGCAGTGGCGAGTTCGGCGAACTCCGAGAGGATGACCATGGGTGACGGCACCATCCTCGATCAGGGAGGCTACTGCTGGGCCAAGTCGAGCTACAGCAGCAGCGAGAACGGCGACTGCGTCGAGGTCGGCCGGACCGCGACCGGCGCCATCCCGGTGCGCGACACCAAGCAGCATCGGCGCGGCCCCGTCCTGGAGTTCACCCCCGTGGCGTTCCAGGGCTTCCTCGACGCGGTCAAAGCGGGCGAGTTCCCGGTTCAGCTGTGACGGGTGAGGACGATCGGGCGCGGAAGGAAGATGAGTGCTATGGATCTTGACCTTGCCGGCGCCGGGTGGCGGAAGAGCACGTACAGCAATGGTGGGGGCGGCTGCGTCGAGGTGGCGGACGGGTACCCGGGCATCATGCCGGTCCGGGATTCCAAGGATCCGGAGGGGCCGGCCCTCGTCTTTCCGGTCAGGGAGTGGGAGCTGTTCGTCGTTGCGGTCCGCAGTGGCGAGTTCGACGTACTTTGAGGGGAATGCCATGGCCGACCGCCGAGATCTGTCCGGCGCTTCCTGGGTCAAGTCGACGCACAGCCAGCAAGGCGGCGACTGCCTTGAGGTTGCGCGTGGCTCTAGAGAATCGATGCCGGTCCGAGACTCCAAGGATCCCCAGGGTCCGGTCCTCGTCTTCCCGGCGGAGGCCTGGGTGTCGTTCGTCGCTGCTGTCCGCAGCGGCGAGTTCGACGTACTTTGAGGGGATGACGATGCACGACGGCACCACCCTCGACCAGGGCGGCTACTGCTGGGCCAAGTCGAGCTACAGCAGCAGTGAGAACGGCAACTGCGTCGAGGTCGGCCGGACCGTGACCGGCGCCATCCCGGTGCGCGACACGAAGCAGTGTCGGCGTGGCCCTGTCCTGGAGTTCACCCCGGCGGCGTTCCAGAGCTTCCTCGATGCCGTCAAAGCGGGCGAGTTCCCGGTTCGGGGCTGATCGGCAACAGGGGGCCGTCCGGGTCGTGACGGCTCGCTCCCCGGGCGAATCCCGCCCGGGTGCTCGCCATCGAAGTGCCCTGGGGCGCAGGCTGCTTCCGTGACCGCGTCGCACGGGCGCGGTGCGAGCGGAAGGACTCACATGACGAGCACGCGCGGCCGCATCGCCGCTCTGCTGGGCGCCGTCGCGGTGGTCGCCGGCACCACCCTGGCCACCCCCGCCACCCCCGCAGCCGCCACGGACAGGCCAGGCGGCGGGATCACCGGGCAGGCACCCTGTCCGGACGCGCCCGAGTTCACCTGCGGGACCCTCACCGTCCCGCTGGACCACAGCGGCGCCGTCCCCGGCACCCTCGACCTCGCCGTGGCCGTCGGCGGCAACACCAAGGCCCCCAAGGGCGACCTGCTGTTCCTCTCCGGCGGCCCCGGCCAGGCCAGCGTCCCGACGGTGCGGCAGATGGCGGGCAAGCTGGAGCCCGTCCTCAAGGACTACCGCCTGGTGATGTACGACCAGCGCGGCACCGGCCGGGGCGCACTCCAGTGCCCCGGCCTCCAGGAGGACATGGGCTCCTCCGACCTCGCCGTGCCGCGCAAGCAGTCGATCGCCGAGTGCGCCGCCGCCCTCGGTCCGAACGCCCGCTTCTACAGCACCGCCGACACCGTCGCCGACATCGACCTGCTGCGCCGTGCCCTCGGCGCCCGGCGCCTCACCCTGGACGGCGTCTCGTACGGCACCATCGTCGCCGAGCGGTACGCGCTCGCCCACCCGTCCCGCGTAGCCAGGCTGGTGCTCGACTCGGTGGCGCCGCCAGGGGGTTTCGACCCCCTCGACCTGGCCGCGATGCCCGCGACCGCCCGGGTGCTGCGGGCCGCCTGCCAGGCCACCGGCTGCACCACCGACCCGGCCGCCGACCTCGCCGCCACCGTCCGCCGCTACGGCAACGGGGCGCAGGTCCTGAGCGCGCTCACCGGATACGAGTTCATCGACCCGGACTTCGGCGGGGTCCCGGAGGCGCTGCACGAGGCCGCCGCCGGGCAGCCCGCCAAGCTCCAGGACCTCTTCGACCTCGTCCACCAGGTGGTCGACGCCGCCCCGGCCGAGGACCTCAGCCAGGGCCTGCACTCCGCCACCATCTGCGCCGACGCGCGCTTCCCGTGGGGCAGCACCGACACCCCCGTCGAGGGCCGGGCGGCCGCGCTGGAGCGCACCCGGCAGCGGCTGACCGCCGAGCAGACCTGGCCGTACGACCCGGCGACCGCGACCGGACTCGGCAGCCTCCTGGTCTGCCTGGACTGGCCGCGCGAGCCGGTGCCGCCGATCCCGCCGGCGCACCGCAAGCTGCCGAACGTGCCGGTGCTGCTGCTCGGCGGCGACCGCGACATCGCCACGCCGTACGAACTGCTCTACGAACAGGCGAAGTTGGCGCACGACCCGCAGATCGTGATCGTCCCCGGGGCGGCGCACTCGGTGCAGAACCGGGCGGCGAACCCGGCCGGACGGCAGGCGGTGTACGACTTCCTACTGAAGTAGCCGAAGTAGCCGAAGCAGCCGGGGAACGGAAAGCCCGGGGCCCGGACCGCAGCCACCGCGGTCCGGGCCCCGTCGGCGTCCGCGGGCCACGCTACCTATGCCCGGACGCTACGGTCCGGCCAGGTCGCCGACTTAGGTCGCCGGCGCCGGTTCCCCATGCAGTCGGATGACCGATGCGTCCCGCCTGCCCTCGCCGCCACAGTGGTGCTGCTCCGCGAACGAACGTCGGAGCGCCCCCTGGGCAGTTGAAGAGCAGAGGAGACCATCATGATGAACCTGCGGCGACTGGCGACGAGGCTCGCGGTGGGTGCCGCCACGGTGGCCGGGGTGCTCGCCGCCACGACGACGACGGCGAGCGCCGACATCCTCACCTCGATCGAGACCGGTCCCGGCAAGTGCCCCGCCAACTGGGTGTGCCTGTGGAGCGAGAACAACTACATCGTGGGGAACCCGAAGGGCGGGGTCGACTACGGGGCCGTGGGCGCGAACGAGAACACCCCGGACCTGGCGTCGTTCAAGTACGAGAGCAAGCTCTGGCGCTGGAAGGGCATGGCGGACGAGGCCTCCTCGGTCGTGAACAACACCGGGAGCAGCATCTGCTTCTACGAGCACAGCAACTACGGCGGCCTGGAGTTCAAGATCGGCCCCCGGGAGAAGTGGGCCTCCGTCCCGTCGTGGATCAACGACAAGATCAGCTCCTTCAAGTTCTGCTGACCTGCCCCCTCCCTTCCTCCCTCCCCTCCTTCTCCTTTCCTCGACCTGAACGGATCGTCATGAAGCTCTCCAGGAACCTGGCCAAGCTGGGCCTGTCCGCCGCCGCCGCCGTCGGCCTGATCGTCACCGGGGCGACCTCCGCGAGCGCCACCAACGTCTACGACATCGGCCACGGGGCCGGGTCGTGCCCCGACGGCTACGTCTGCCTGTGGTCGGAGGCCAACTTCATCCGGGGCGGGACCATCAACGACGCGAAGTTCGGCTCCTTCGCGTCGAACCAGGACACCGGCGACATGGGCAAGCTCCAGAAGCGCAGCTCCGGTGGGGACAAGGGCATGCAGGACATCACCTCGTCGGTGCTGAACAACACCGGGAGCAGCATCTGCTTCTACGAGAACAACTGGTACACCGGCCTGGAGTTCAAGATCGGCCCTGGGGAGCACTGGCCCTACGTCCCATCGTGGATCAACGACAAGATCAGCTCCTTCAAGTACTGCTGACCCCTCATCGCCTCGACCCCCACCTCGACTCCCCACCTCGACCTGAACGGATCGTCATGAAGCTTTCCCAGAAGATGACCAGGCTCGGCCTGTGCGCGGCCGCCGCCGTCGGACTGGTCGTGACCGTGTCGGGCTCCGCCAGCGCCAACACGATCCTCGGCATCGGTCAGGGCGCCGGCGCGTGCCCCACCAACTACGTCTGCCTGTGGACCGAGAACAGCTACGTCGGCAACACGGGCTCCACCGGCAAGTTCCCGGCGATCGCCTCGGACCAGAACATCAGCGACATGGGCAAGCTGGAACGGAAGAACGGCCTGTGGACGGGGATGCAGGACGTCACGTCGTCGGTGGTGAACAACACCGGGAGCAGCATCTGCTTCTACGAGAACAACGACTACGGCGGCCTGGAGTTCAGGATCGGCCCCTGGGAACGGTGG
The DNA here is from genome assembly GCF_042789775.1 of Kitasatospora sp. NPDC056800. Taxonomy (NCBI): domain Bacteria; kingdom Bacillati; phylum Actinomycetota; class Actinomycetes; order Kitasatosporales; family Streptomycetaceae; genus Kitasatospora; species Kitasatospora sp. NPDC056800. Next base: position 15,329 of record NZ_JBHUAL010000229.1, read on the forward strand.
CCCTCCCTCCCGTCGTGGATCAACGACAAGATCAGCTCCTTCAAGTACTGCTGATCCGCCGCAGGACCCGGCCGACCCCCGCGGCCGTGTGAAACCGGGCAGGGGCGGGGTCGGTTGGGCCGGGTGCGGCGACGTGCCG
>NZ_JBHUAL010000230.1:0-15248 GCF_042789775.1 Kitasatospora sp. NPDC056800
CGCCCGGGCGCCGTGAACCTCGCGGGGTGGCCGGAGGGGCCCCCCCCCGGGGGGGGCTCGCTCCCGGGGGGCTCACCCCGGACCCCCGTCCCCCGGGGCCGCCCGCCCGCCGGCGGGGGGCACGGGCCTCTGCCCGGGCGCAGGTCGTCCCTCAGGCGCGGGACGGCTCCTGCCGCGGGGCCGGGGCCGACGCGCGGGCGGCCCGCTCGTCGCGGGTGGTCGCCGCCGCGACCGCGCACGCGGCCAGCGCCAGCGCCGCCGCCGCGAACGGGAACCAGCGCCCGCCCAGCACCGCGATCGCCGCCGAGCCGGCCACACCGCCGACCGCCGTCCCCAGGTACAGGGCGCTGCTGTTCAGCGAGATCAGCAGCGGCGCGTTGGCCGGGTCGATCGACGCCAGCCGGTGCGGCAGCGCCACCGACACCGCCCACCCGGCCAGCGGCACCACCACCGCGTAGGCCAGCGCCCCCGGCATGGTGAGCCCCAGCCAGGGCAGCGCGGTGAACGCGGCCGCGGCCACCGCCGAGCCGGTCAGCAGCACCCGCCGCACCCCGAGGCGGTCCACCAGGCGCCCGCCCAGCCAGCTGCCGGCCACCGACATCACGCCGCTGGTCAGCAGGACCAGGCTCAGCCGGTCGGCGTCGCCGCCGGTGGCGCCGGACACCGCGGTGGACAGGTAGATGTAGACGCTCTGGAAGGCGAGGAAGAACACCAGCGTGGTGGCGGCGGCGCCCAGCACCCGGCGCCGGCCCAGCGGCGCCAGGCGCGCCGCGAGGGTGGGGGCGGCGGCGGGGGCGGGCAGGTCGCGCAGCAGCGCCGCCAGGCCGGCGAAGGCGGCCACGCCCAGGGCGGTGACCAGCCACATCGTCATCCGCCAGTCGGCGCGCCCGATCCAGGTGCCCAGCGGCACCCCGAGGGCGGTGGCCACCGTCATGCCGCCGAGCACGGTGGCCAGCGCCCGGCCGCGCCGCTCGGGGGCGACCAGCGTGGTGGCCACCGCGTTGGCGGTCGGCGTGTAGAGGGCGGCGCCGGCCGCCGCCAGCACCCGGGTGGCCAGCAGCAGTTCGTAGGTGGGGGCGAGCGCGCTGAGCGCGTTGGCCGCGCTGAACACGACGAGCGCGGTCAGCAGCAGGCGCCGGCGCGGCCAGCGGGCGGTGAGCGTGGCCAGCACCGGGGCCAGCAGCGCGTAGCCGAGGGCGAAGACGGTGACCAGCTGGCCGGCGGCCGGCACCGACACCCCCAGGTCGGCGGAGATCGGGCCGAGGATGCCGGCGAAGACCATCGAGTCGGTGCCCATGGCGAAGGTGCCGAGGGCGAGCAGGAGCAGACGAACGGGCACGGGAGGGCCCCCCGGGACACAGGAACGGATTGTTGGATAAGCATGCAACAGTTGGACGCTCGTCAAACACTCGGGGATTGGTGGATGATTGTCAAACCATCTGTGTCCCCCCGGCGGCCCGAGGAGCGTGCGCCATGACCGACGACGAGCGGCTTCCCCAGCCCGCCACCGCCGACATCGACCTCGTCACCGTCCTGCACGCCCTGGGCGACCCCGTGCGCATGACCCTGCTGCTCAGCTACGCCGACGACGCCGAGCACTCCTGCGGCCCGCGCGACCTGGGCCTGGACCACCTCCACAAGTCGACCGTCTCCCACCACATGCGGGTGCTGCGCGAGGCCGGCGTCACCACCACCCGCGTCGCCGGGCGCAACCGCTTCGTCAGCCTGCGCCGCGCCGACCTCGACAGCCGCTTCCCCGGACTGCTCGACGCGCTCCTGGCGGCCCAGGCGGCCCCCGCGCGGTAGGGGCCCGGCTCTGGGGGAGTCGGCTGCCGCCGCGGGCCTATGCCCGCGGTCGTACGGCGCGGCGGGCGCTCCTGCCCCCGGCGGACGCGCCCGGGCGGGGCCCGGCGGCACGGTGGACGGGCACGCCGCCCGCCGACCCGATCGCCGCAGGAGCACGCCCGTGACCAGCACCCAGCCCGGCCTCCCGTCCGGCCGTCCGCTCAGCCGTCGGGGCGTGCTCGGGGCGCTCGCCCTGGGCGCCGCCGGCGCCGTCGCCGGCGGCGGGCCCGTGCGCGCCGACGCCGCGGGGTGGCCCTGTCTGAGCCTGCCCGCGCCCACCGGCCCCCGCCCCGTGGGCACCGCCCTGCTGTACCTGGACGACCCGGCCCGCACCGACGCCTGGGCCCCCGCGCCGCGCCCGCGCGAACTGCGCGCCCGCCTCTGGTACCCCGCCGCGCCGGGCGCCCGGGGCCCGTACGCGCCGTGGATGAGCCCCGCCGAGACCGCCCACCTGCAGGCCGACTACTTCGCCGTCCCCGGCGCCCGCCTCGCCTGGCCCGCCACCCACGCCCGCCCGGACGCGCCCGCCGACCGCACGCGCCGCCACCCCGTGGTCCTCAACTCCCACGGCTCCGGCGCCGACAGCGCCTTCAACACCGTGCTGGCCGAGGAGCTCGCCTCCCACGGCCACGTCGTCGCCGCCGTCGACCACACCTACGACGCCGGGGAGGTCGAGTTCCCCGGCCACCGCCTGGAGGTGCGCGACAAGGCCCGCGTCCAGGCGATGACCGACGCCGGGATCGTCGCCTACCGCGCCGCCGACGTGCGCTGCCTGCTCGACCGCCTGGCGGCCGGTCCGCTGCCCGCCGGCCTGGACGGCGCCCTCGACCTCGGCGCCGTCGGCATGTTCGGCCACTCCATGGGCGGCGCCACCACCGCCCACGCCCTGTACGAGGACCCGCGCATCCGCGCCGGCGCGGTCCTGGACGGCCCCCTGTTCGGCCCCGCCGCCACCGCCGACCAGACCCGCCCCCTGCTGCTGATGGCCTCCGCCTGGGACAGCCCCGCCCGCGACGCCATGTGGGACACCCTGTGGCCGCACCTGACCGGCTGGCGCCGGCGCCTGACCCTCACCCGCTCCGGCCACCTGTCCTACTGTGACCTGCAACTGCTCGTCCCCCAGGGGCAGTCCGTCTTCGCCTGGCCCGCCGACCGGCTGGAACACTTCCTCGGCACCGGCGACCCCCAGCGCGCCGTCGCCGCCCAACGCGCCTACCTCACCGCCTACTTCGGCCTCCACCTGTGCGGCATCCCCGCCCCGCTGCTGGACGCCCCCGCGCCGCAGTGGCCCGAGGTCCGCTTCGACGCGTGAACCCCCGTCGCCCGCAAGCCCGTTCGGCCCGCTGTGCGCCGCCCCGAGGTCCGGGACCGTGGCGTCTCGCGCCGACACCGCCACCGTCGACCCCGACGGTGGCGGTGTCGGCGCGGGCGCGTCAGTACGGGAGTGGGCGGTTCTCCCGGGCCCACAGCTTCTCGGTCTCGCTCTGCTCCGGGGGCGGGGTGAGGCCGTCGATCATCCACAGGTTCCGCGGCGTCTCGTCGACGTGGAACTCGCAGTACAGGCCGCGGTCGGTGGTGTGGGGCGCGAGGAGGGCGGCGAGCGCCTCGCGGGTGCGCCTGCGCAGGTCCGGGTCCTCGGTGTGGCGGGCGATGTGCTCGACCACGACGCGTACGGCCGCGCCGTGCGGTTCGCCGCCGACGTGGAAGGAGTCGGCGGCGACCTCGTGGAAGAGGACCACCACGTAGAACCTCGGCAGTCCGAAGCGGGTGTAGAAGCCCGTGATGTCGGTGGAGAGCTGCTGCTTCTGCCCGGGGTCGTAGGTGCCGGGCGGGTGGTAGACGTGCCACAGGGGCATGGCGGTTCCTCCTGGTCGTCGGTCGGGGTCGGGTCGGGTCGGGGCTTGCGGCGGCGGTCCTGCCGGTGGTCCTGCCGGGGTGTCAGCGGCGGCCGAGGACGGCCAGGTCGTCCACGGGGCCCGACAGGGCGGCCTTCAGGGCCCGGGTGGCGTCGTCGACCAGCACCTCGTGGTCGCCGCGCTCGACGCCGTCCAGGACGGCGCGGGCCACCTCGGCGGGCGGGATCTTGTCGACCGGGACGGCCGCGACCATCTCGGTGTCCGCGAAGCCCAGGTGCACGCCGACGACCTGCGTGCGCTGGGCGGCGAGTTCCAGGCGCAGCGAGTTGGTCAGGGACCACAGCGCGGCCTTGGAGGCCCCGTAGGCCCCGGCCCCGGCGCCCCAGGACAGCAGCGAGTGGATGTCGACCAGCGCGCCGCCGCCGCGGGCGGCCAGCACCGGGGCGAAGGCCTGGGCGATGCGCAGCGGGCCGAGCACGTTGGTCTCGAAGGTGTCCCGGACCAGCGCGAGGTCGGCGCTGAGCAGCGGCGCCGGGTACAGGACGCCGGCGTTGTTGAAGACGATGTCGACGTCGTCGGCGCGGGCCGCGAGGGCGGCCACCGAGGCGTCGTCGGTGACGTCCAGCGCGAGGACCTCCACGCGCGGGTCCTCGCTGGTGTCGGGGGTGCGGGCGGTGGCGTAGACCTTCTTCGCGCCGCGGGCCAGCAGTTCCGCGGTGAACGCCCGGCCCAGGCCCCGGCGGCCTCCGGTGACCAGGGCGGTGGAGCCTTCGATCACGGTCATGGTGCATCTCCTCGCTCTCGGGGCGGCACGGGCCGTCGCCGGCGGGTGCCGCAGCATTTAGATTATTACCATCATCTAAAGGGGATGGGAAAGTGGACGCACCAAGTGGAAGCACCGACCGGACGCACCACGCGTCGTACGAGAGGGAAGGAGCCGCGGCATGCCCCGCGTGTCCCGCGCCGAGGCCGAACGCACCCGCAGCCGGGTCGTCGACCACACCGCCCGCCTGATCCGCGAGAAGGGCGCCGACCAGGTCAGCGTCCCCGAGGCGATGGCCGCCGCCGGACTCACCCACGGCGGCTTCTACCGCCACTTCGCCTCCAAGGACGACCTCCTCGCCGAGGCCCTCACCGCCGCCTTCACCGAACGGCGCGACGCCATGGAACAACTCGCCGACCAGCCGCCCGCCCGGCGCACCCCCCGCGCCGAGTTCCTCCACCGCTACCTGTCCGAACTCCACCGCGACCACCCCGGCCACGGCTGCGCCGCCGCCGCCCTCGCCGCCGACGCCGCCCGCACCGAACCCGGCACCCCGCTGCGCACCGCCTACACCGCCGGACTGCGCGACCTCGTCGACGCCCTGGCGGCCCTGCCCGAACCCGCCGAACGGCAGGAGGCGCTCGCCGACCTGTCCACCATGGTCGGAGCACTGCTGCTCGCCCGGGCGAGCCAGGACCCCGACCTGTCCGGGGAGTTCCTGGCCGCCGCCCGCCACCGCCTGGCCGTCGACGACGGGGACGGGGACGGGGACGGAAACGGGGGCGGGGAGCCGGCGACCGCGTAGGGTCCGTACGTACGTGGACCTGGCGAAAGGACGGACCGTGCCGATCAGAGGCGTGCTCTTCGACGTCGACGACACCCTGTTCGACTACTCGGGCTCGGAACAGGCGGGCATCCTCGCCCACCTGCGCCACCTCGACCTCCTGCGCCGCGTCCCCGACCCGCAGACGGCGGTGGCGCTGTGGCGCGAGATCCTGGACGAGCAGTACGCCCGCTTCCTGGCCGGGGAACTCACCTTCACCGGCCAGCAGCGCGAACGCGTCCGCCGCTTCCTCGCCCGCCTCGGCGAGGACACCGCCGCCATGCCCGACGAGGCCGCCACCGCCTGGTTCGCCGGCTACACCGCCCACCGCGACGCCGCCTGGACCGCCTTCCCCGACGCCGCCCCCGTCCTCGCCGCCCTCGCCCCCACCCACCGGCTCGGCATCGTCTCCAACGCCCCGATGGACCAGCAGCGCCCCAAACTCCACGCCACCGGCCTGCTGCACCACTTCGCCGACACCGCCCTCGTCGGCTCCGACCGGCCCGGCGAGGCCAAACCCGCCCCCGCCATCTTCCTGACCGGCTGCGCCCGCCTGGGCCTGCCCCCGCACGAGGTCGCCTACGTCGGCGACAGGTACGACCTGGACGCCCTCGGCGCCCGGGGCGCCGGCCTGCGCCCCTTCTGGCTCGACCGCGCCGCCTCCCGCACCCCGGTCGACGACGGCATCCACGTCCTGCACACCCTGGCCGAACTGCCCGCCGCCCTGCGGACCTGAGCCGGGGCCGCCCGGTCGCGCGGGAAGTCGGCCCGGCCGACTTCCCGCGTCGCGGGGGAGCGGGCGCGCTGCGCCGCTCGCCCCGCGCGGGCGTCCCGGTCGGGTGCTCAGTCGTCGAGGCCGAACAGGGCGCGGCAGCCCTCGTCCAGGCCGGTGACGGTGACCGGGGTGCGGGCGTGCCCGGCCCAGGCCTCGGGGGTCAGGCGCAGGCGCTGGGAGACCACCACCCGCCCGTCCAGGACGTCGCGGTCGATGCCGTCGCCGCGGTAGCCGAGCCGGCGCGAGACGGCCAGCGAGGAGTGGTTGTCGGCGAAGGACAGCGACCTCGCCGACCGCGTCCCCAGCTCCGCGAAGGCCAGGTGGAGCATCGCGGCGCGCATCTCGGTGCCCAGGCCCTTGCCCTGGTGCTCCAGGCCGAGCCAGGAGCCCGAGACGATCTCGCGCCGCACGCCGAACTCCTTGGCGCGCATGTCCTGGATGCCCACCGGGCGCCCCTCGTGGAAGGCCACCAGGTTCAGCGCCCAGTCCTGCGCGCTCCAGCGCCCCAGCCGCCGCCAGTGCAACTGCACCACGTGCCGGGCCCGTTCGGCCGGCGGCAGCTCGCCCCACGGCGTCAGGAACGGGCGCTCCTCGGGCGGGTGGACGCCGCGGGCGGCGACGTCGGCCACCTCGGCGAGTTCGTCCTCGGTGGGCAGGCGCAGCTCCAGGCGGGGCGAGGACACGCGCAGCCCCCGCAGGGGCCAGTGGTCGGTGATCATCGAGCCAGTGTGCCCAGCCCGCCCGCGCCGCGCACCGCCATTTCCACCTCGCCTTCACGTCCGCCTCCGCCCCGATTCCACCTCCCGGGGGACAGCGGCGGCGACCCGACTTGACGTGCCGTCACCTACAGTCGTGCGATGAGCGCACGAAGTGATACTCGGCTGGTCGGAGGACCGCCACCCCCGCACCGCCTGCCCACCCTCACCTCCCTGCGCTTCGCCGCCGCCCTCGCCGTCTTCCTCTTCCACGCCTTCCTCGTCGCCGACCCGCTGCACCCCGGCGCCCCGCTCGGCTTCTTCGCCGACCCCCGCCTCGCCGCCGCCCTCGCCCACGCGACCTCCAAGGCCGGCTACGCCGGGGTCTCGTTCTTCTTCGTCCTCAGCGGCTTCGTCCTGACCTGGTCCGCGCGCGAGCGCGAACGCCCCGCCGCGTTCTGGCGCCGGCGCCTGGCCCGGATCTACCCCAGCCACCTGGCGATGTGGGCGGCCGCCGCCCTCCTGTTCGCCTGGGCCGCCCCGGTGCGCACCTGGCTGCCCAACCTCCTGCTCGTCCACGCCTACTCGCCCGACCCGGACATCAACTCGGGGATGAACATGCCCAGTTGGTCGCTGTGCTGCGAGGCCCTGTTCTACCTGCTCTTCCCGCTCCTGCACCGCGCCGTACGGCGCCTGCCCGCACGCGCCCTGCTCCCGGCCCTGGCCGCCGCCCTGCTGGCCGCCGCGGCCGTCGCGGGAGCCGACGCGGTCCTGCTGTCCGACCGGCCCCGGATCCCCCAACTGCCCGTCTCCCTCGACCAGCTGTGGTTCGGCTACCTCTTCCCGCCGGCCCGGCTGCCGGAGTTCGTCCTCGGCATGCTGCTGGCCCGCGCCGTCGCCGCCGGCCGCGCCCCGCGCGTCCCCCTGGCCGCCGCCTTCCTGGTGGCGCCCGCCTACGCGCTCGCGCTCGCCGTCCCCTCGCCCTACGACTTCGTCCTGCCGATGGTCCTGCCGCTCGCGCTGGTCATCTGCGCCGCCGCCCAGCACGACCTGCGGCGCGGCGCCGGGGACCCGCCGCCGCGCCGCCTGGCCCAGTGGCTGGGCGCCGTCTCCTTCGGCTTCTACCTCTGCCAGGGCGTCGTCCTCTTCCACGGCCGTCCCCTGCTGCTCGGCGACCGCACCTACCCCGCGCCGCTCGCCGCCCTGCTGACCGTCGCCGCCTTCGGCGCGACCCTGGCCGCCGGGGCCCTCAGCCACGCCCTGGTCGAGCGCCCCGCGGTACGGCGCCTCGCCGGCCGGGCGGCGGGAGCCGGCTGAGGGACGGCGGTGCGGGCGAGGGGCGCGCCGTTCAGTCCGTGGGCCAGGCCCGTAGGTCGGCCAGGGTGAGTGTCCGGAAGCGGCCTTCGCCGTCCCCCATGACGAGCAGTTGGAACTGCTCGGGGTCCGACCAGGGGAGCTGCGCGGCGATCCGGGCGAACTCGGCGAACGGCAGGTGGTTCAGGGCGCCGCCGTAGAGGTGGGGAGGCCGCTTCGTGCCGCCCCAGGCGTGGCCCTCGGTGGAGATGTTCCGCAGGCTCCAGCGGCCGGGCAGGTCGGGGCTCAGCGGGGCGAGGCGGGCGTTGAGCTCGGCGACGACGTCGTCGTCGTCCGCCCAGCCGCCGGGGTTGAGCAGGATGGTCGTGATCGCTGACATGCCCCCATGATGGCCGGGGCCGCGCCGGGGCCTGCGGCCGGGTACTCCGGCGGACGGGCCGTCAGCGGCCGGTGGCGGGGCGGCCGGGGGCGTCGAGGGCGGCGACCTCGCGCACCGCGTCGGCGATGGCGCGGAAGTCCTTCTTCAGGATCGCGCCGTGGTTGCTGGGCACCTTCGCGCTGATCCGGATGTGCGGGTTGCGCGCGGTGACCGCCGGCAGGGCCGCGCGGATCAGCTCCTGCTCGTCGCCCTTGCTGCCCAGCGAGGTCCCCGAGGCGATCACGTACCGGGTCGGGACGGTGATGGCGTCCAGCACCGGGCCCAGTGCGGCGGCGCTGCCGATCCTGCCGAGTTCGATGTTGGACTCCGACATCTGCCGGTGGGTCATCCGCGGGGTCAGGCCGGTGGGGCGGGTCAGTGCCATGAGCGGTGCCCACCGCCGGAACTGCGTGCGGATGCGCTGCTCCAGTTCCTCGGTCAGCCAGTCGTAGGGCAGCGCGCCGTCCACCAGGACCGCGCCGACGGCGCGGCCCGGGTTGCGCGAGGCCCAGTGCGCGGCGACGAACGCCCCGTAGGACCAGCCCACCAGCAGGGCCCGCCGCACGCCGCGGGCCGCGAGGACGGCGTCGACGTCCCGGACGGCGGCCTCGAAGGAGTAGTCCGCGGAGCGCTTCGACGTCCGGCCGCGGGCCCGCTCGTCGTAGGTGATGTGCCGCAGGCCCGGGCCGAGGTCGGCGAGGACGCGCCGCCAGTAGCCCTGGGTGGCGAACTGGCCGTTGAGGTAGAGCACGGGCAGGCCGGGGCCGCCGGTGTCGGTGGCGGCCAGGGCGGTGTCGTCGACCGGCACCAGGCCGGTCCACGGGGCAGGTCCGGTCGCGGGTGCGGTGCTGTTCGTCATGGTGTCCCCCTTGGACGGGTGTCGGGCCCCGGGACGGGGTCAGAGGCTGCGGGCGGTGATGTCGCCGTGGGAGGTGGTGGCGCGGATGTCGAGCACGGTGGCGCCGTCGTTGCGCAGGGAGTTGGCGACGCGGCCGTGGCCGGTGCCGGCGTCCAGGGCGGCGCAGACCCCGGCGGCGGCGCCGACGGTGATGCTCCCGGACTGGGTGCTCAGCTCGACGGTGCCCCGGTGGGCCTCGGTGACGCGGATGTCGCCCCGGGTGGTGCTGATCCGGGCGGGCCCGCCGAGGCGGCCGACCTCGATGTCGCCGTCGACGGCGCTCAGGTGCAGGCTCGCCGCCTCGTCGACCTTGGTGTGGCGGTACGCGCCGTCGAAGGCGACGTCGCCCAGGCGGCCGACGACGCGCAGCTCGGCGGCCGCGGCCTTGCCCCGTACGGCGGAGCCGGCCGGCAGCTGGACGGTGACCTCCAGGGAGCCGGTGGGGCCGAGCAGCTGGCTCCCGGGCGTGGAGGTGACGATCCGCAGGACGCCGTCCTCGTAGGTGACGGCGGTCTGCTCGGCGGCCCGGACGTCGCGGCCCTTGCCGGGCTCGGCGGCCCGGACCTCGACGGTGGTGTCGACGCGCTCGGCGGCGATGAACCGCACGCGCCCGCCGGGGATGTCCAGGACGACGGTGACCGGGGCGGGGGTGGCGAACTTCTGCATGCTGCACTCCTGTGCGGTTTCGTTCCATCGGTGTTTCCGACATTGGAAACGCTACGTTGCTTTCAAGATCTCGGCAACTAGTTCGTTGCGTCAAAGTGGCGTAATAGCAGGTGGATAGCGGGAAACTGTTGCAACGGACGCACGGGTAACGCAACGGACGCCATCCCGATCATTGCAATGGTCTGAAGGTGAACGCTAAGGTGGGGGCCGACCGGGAACCACACGGCCGACCGGGAACCACCCGGCCACCACCACCGAGGAGAACGCGATGCCGGGAGGCAGGCTCACCCAGCAGGAACGCCGGCAGATCGCACTGGGGCTGGCCGACAGCCTCCCCTACGCCGAGATCGCCCGACGCCTGGAACGCCCCACCTCGACCGTCACCCGCGAGGTCATGCGCAACGGCGGCCCCGTCGCCTACCGCGCCGACCTCGCCCACCGCGCCACCGAACACCGCGCCCAGCGCCGCCGCCCCGCCCCCACGGCCGGCCCACGGCCCGGCACCCACCCCCACGGCCGCGACGACGAGGCCGTGGCCGCCTACGAGGAACAGCTCACCACCGTCCTCATGGGCTCCGGCCTCAACCGGATGGGCGCCCGCGTGGTCACCTGCCTGTCCACCACCGACGCCGGCAGCCTCACCGCCGCCGAACTCGCCCAACGCCTCCAGGTCAGCCCCGCCTCCATCTCCAAGGCGATCGCCTTCCTGGAGAGCCAGAGCCTGGTACGCCGCGAACGCGACGAACGCCGCCGCGACCGCTACATCGTCGACGACGAGCTCTACTACCAGGCCGTCATCGCCAGCGCCCGCGCCAACGACAGGGTCATCGAGACCGCCCGCCAGGGCGTCGCCGTCCTCGGCCCCGGCACCCCCGCCGCCGTCCGCCTGGAGAACATCGCCCGCTTCCTCGACTTCATCAGCGAAAGCATCGTCCGCGCCGCCGAACAGGCCCGCGAAGTCCTCCACACCAAGCCGGTGGCGGCCGCCATCGAGGACGAGGCGCCGGAGTAGGAAGTCGGCGGGGCCGACTTCCTACTCCCGAGCCGTGACAGGTCAGGCCGCCCGGCGCAGCGCGGCCCTCTCGATCGTCCGGACCCGCCGCCACGTGTACACCCACGCGTCGATGTCCCGCACCCCGCAGATCTGCAGGTAGTGCCGCACCTTCTCCATCTGCGGGAGGGACGTCGCGTTGAGCATGTCGGAGATCGTGCTGCGCCGCAGGACCCTGCCGTAGGCCGTCTGCCGCTGCTGGTGCAGCCGCGCGCTGCGCTCCTCCAGGTGGCGCAGCGACGGCTCGCCGGCCCAGATCCTGACGTCCTCCAGGCCCGCGACGAACTCCTGCACGGTGGAGAACAGCACGGGATCGGGTTCGCCGGCGGGCGGGACCGGGACGCGCCAGTCGGTGGCGGGCGGCCTCTTGGCGGACGTTCGCGCACGGGTGTGGAGTTCTGCCATCGCTTCCCCGTGCAGGAGTAGAGCGCGCTGCTGGGCGCGCTCACCCACGTCCATCGCTTTCAGCAGCGCTTTCAGCTCCCCCTCCAGGGGCAGAAGGCGTCCTTGGATGATCCCGTGCACGAAGGAGGGGGACATGCCGACCCTGAGTGCGAGCGCTTCCATGGACCGCACGGAAGCGGGGTGATGGTGTTTCTGCAGCTCGTGCGAAAGCTCCTCGCGTGCGCTCATCGCCGCCCCCGCACGGCCGTGCCGGAGGCCTCGACGGCGGCGGTGACGATGACGGTGACCAGCGCCTCGACGGCGTACCCGAGGACGATCAGGGCGATGACGCCGGCCAGGGCGACCGCGAGGAACGCGGCGGACAGTGCGGTGTGCCGGAGGCCGGAGCCCTCGGCGGGCGGGGCGGGCGGCGGTGTGCGCCGTACCGCGCATCGGAGTTCGAGCAGCACAGTGGTCCCTTCTGAACCTCAACCCGGACGTGGGGATTGCCGTCCCCTGGGCCACCCGGCGGGTGGTTGGGCCAGATCATGCGCGGGCCGTGAGGCGCCGCGCAAGTTGCCGCCCGCGGCTCCTCCGGCGGCAACCAGGGTTTGCAAGATTTGATATGACTGACTGTCGGGACGAATTCGGACACCATTGCCGCGCCGCCGGCGCCCGCGTGTCCGAAGTCGTCCGGGACTGTCCGAGACCGTCCGGGCGCCGTCGGGCGGGTCGCCGGGATCGCACCTGCTCGGGGCGGTCCGGCGTCCGGGAGTGTCCGAAGCCGTCCGGTCGGCTTGGTCGCAGCGCCGCCGAATGCAAGAGTTGCGATCCGAGAGCCCTTCCCCTCAACCCGGACGGTCTCCCCGGGCGGAGCGCTGTTGCCGCAGCCCCGCCGTGACGCGGATCACATCGGAGAAGGCCTGCCCCCGTCCCGGGAGCAGGCCTTCTCCTCGTCCCCGCCCACCGGTCAGGGCGTCAGGGTGTCAGGAGCAGCCGCCCGCGCAGGCCTCCGGCCTCCAGGCGGCGGTGGGCGTCGGCGGCGCGGTCCAGGGGGAGGGTGTCGGCGACGCGCAGGGTGAGGCGGCCGTCGGCGGCGAGGTCGGACAGGCGGGCCAGCGCCGGGCCGTCGGCGGTGATCCACACGTTGGCGACCCGGATGCCGCGCAGGGGCACCGGGGCGCTGCCGGCCGCGACCGCGACGAAGGCGCCGCGGCCGCGTACCGCGCCCAGGGCCCGTATGCCCAGCAGAGCGGCGTGGGCGGCGCCGTCGACCCCGCCGGGCACCGACTCCCGTACGGCGGCGGCCACATCGGGTGCCGTGCGCGGCACGAACCACTCGGCGCCCAGGTCGCGCACCAGCGGCTCGTCGTCCTGCCCGGCGAGCGCGACCACCCGCAGGCCGCGCAGGGCGGCCAGTTCGACGGCGAAGCCGCCGACGCCGCCCGCCGCGCCGGTGACCAGGACGGTGGAGCCGGCCGGCAGGTCGAGCAGGTCCAGGGCCTGTAGCGCGGTGAGGCCGTTGAGCGGCAGGGTCGCGGCCTGGGCGAGGGTGGCGCCGGCCGGGGCGGGGGCGAGGGCGTCCGCGTCCAGGACGACGTGCTCGGCGTAGGTGCCGAGGTCGGTGTCCAGGCGGTCGCGTAGGCCCACCACCCGCTGTCCGAGCGAGAATCGGGTCACCTCAGGTCCCACCGCGTCCACCGTGCCGGCCACGTCCCAGCCGATGCCGGTCACCGCGCGCGGGGCCATCAGCCCGGCCCCGGCGAGCACCCCGGAGCGGGTGACCGCGTCCACCGGGTTGACCCCGGCCGCCGCCACCCGCACCCGCACCTGCCCGCGGCCAGGCCGCGGCAGCGCCACCTCCACCAGCTCCAGCACCTCGGGACCGCCGAACTCCCGCACCACCACGGCACGCATCACGACACCCACCCCTCACGAATCGGCAACTCCACCCAACCTAAGGAGAGTTACTCTCCATGGGGAAGGACGCACCCGAAGGTGCGTACCGCACGGAAAGGAGAGTGGGCCGATGCCCACCACGACCGCCGCCCGGCGCCGCGCCGCCGAGGCCGCCGCCTACGACGCCTACCTCGCCTGGTGCCCGGCCCGCCAACTCCTGGACCGGATCGGCGACAAGTGGGTCAGCCTGCTCGTCTCCGCCCTCGCCGACGGGCCGCTGCGCTACAGCGACCTGCGCCGGCGCCTGGCCGGGGTGAGCGAGAAGATGCTCACCCAGACCCTGCGCGCCCTGGAACGCGACGGTCTGGTCAGCCGCACCGTCACCGCCGGGGTGCCCGCCCGCGTCGACTACGAGCTCACCGGGCTCGGGCGCGACCTGCTGCCGCTCGTCCGGCAGATCAAGGACTGGGCGGAGAGCCACATGCCCCAGGTGCTGGCGGCCCGCGCCGCGTACGACGAGGACCACCGGACACCGGAATGACCCGGGGGACCGGGGACGGTCCGGGCGCAACCTCCGGCGGGGCGGCTCGTTGGGCGTACGGGTCGAACCGACCGGCCGGGGGCGGGAGTACGCCCCGGCCCTGACGGATGGGGACGTTCATGACCGACACCGACACCGCCGCGGACTCCGCGGTCCGCAGCGGCAGCCCGGACTCCGCGGTCGACCGGGTCGCCGACTTCTACGGTGCCTACGTCGACGCCGTCTCCGACGGCACCGACGACCTGGGCACCGAGCTGCGCGCCCACTACCTCACCGAGGACTTCCGACAGCGGCTGGCGGCCTGGGAGGAGGCCAACCACGCCGACGGCGTGCTGCGCGCCCAGGACGTGCCCACCCGCTGGGAGGTGCGCTACCACGACTCCGGTGCCGGGCACCTGTTCACCACCGTCACGCTGACCTGGGGCACCGGCCCCGACGCCGGGCACACCCGGCTGGCGGTGCAGAGCGACCTGGGCACCAAGCTGATCTCGGACATCGAGGAGGGCTGACCCGCCGTCACGCCGCCCCCGGGGGTCACGCCAGGGCTGCGGCCAGGCGCTCGGGCAGGGTGGCGTACGGGCGGCACTCGACCACGGGCAGCGCGTGGGCGCGGGCCTGGTCGGCGAGCCAGGTGCTGTAGCGGGCGCTGACGGCGGCGCGTTCGGGCTGCGGGCCGCTGTCGGGCTCGCGGTCGGCGTAGTTGGCGCCGATGCTCCGCGGGTCGTCCTCGTGCAGGAAGACCGCGCGCACCCGCCGGCCCTGTTCGGCGGCCTCGGCGGCGGCGCGGGCGGCGGCGGCCGGGGTGAGGTAGTCGCCCTCCACGATCGCGGGCACGTCCACGGTGAGCCGGTTGCGCACGACGCCGAGCAGCGCGTCGTCCAGGGCGCGGGCGGTGGCGATCTGGAGTTCCAGGACGCGGTCGGCGCCCAGCGCGTCGGGGTCGGGCACGGCGGAGAAGTGGTGCAGGCCGGGGTGGCTGTCCGCGCTGGTGGCGGCCTGGAGGGCGGCCACGACGTCGTCGAACTCGACGACGAATGCGCCGTGTCGAACGCGCAGGAGGTCGGCGGCGCGGCTCTTGCCGAGGCCGGAGGCCCCGCCGATCAGCAGGACGTCCCACGGGATTTCGTCGGTATGCATACCGGCACGGTAAGCGGTCCGGGGTGCGGGTGGGCTCCGGGGGGTGGGGGAGGCGGCCGAGGGCGCGCCTCCCGGCCCGGCCCCCGGCGCCCGGAAGCCGGCCCCGGCCCGGTCCGTGGTCCGCCGCCCGCACCCCCGGTGCGGGGGGGGGCAGCGGCCGGCCGGCAGCGGACGGGGCCGTAC
>NZ_JBHUAL010000231.1:0-15237 GCF_042789775.1 Kitasatospora sp. NPDC056800
GGACGCGGCTGGCGCGTCCCGGCCGCGGACCGGGTCACACGAGCACCGGCGGGTTGTCGTCGGTGCCTCCGCGGCCCGCCGCGCCGGAGTGGCCGGGGCCATCGTCGCGGTCGGCGGCCAGGTTGGTGCGCAGGGTCATCCAGAGCCGGAACAGGATGTCCGTCGACGTCCCGGCGCTGGAGGACTGCATGGCCCGGGTGAACTCGCTCTGGTACGTGCGCGAGTTGACCGGGAACGGGGTGCGGGCGTTGTTCGTCCGGTCCCAGGCCGCCGCCCACAGAGCGCGGCGGGCCTCCCGGACCCCGCAGACCTCCATGTAGGCGAGGAAGACGGGTTTGCGCAGCGGGGCCTCGCCCTTGAGGACCAGGGCCAGCGTGCTGGAGGGCAGGCGCCCTCCCCGGTCGCGGGCCCGGCGGTCCAGTTCCCGCAGGGAGGGCCAGTCGGCCTTGCGGCGCATCTCGTGCATCGCCCGGCGCAAGTCGGCGAAGGAGTCGACCTGTTGGGGGTCGACCCGCCTCGGTGCGCGCAGCCGCCGGCTCCCCGAGGGGCGGGGCACGTGGGCCCAGTAGTTGGCGTGGACCCACTTGCGCCGGGCCGTCTTGAGGTCGCCGCCGCATTCGCCGGTGACGGCCTCGACGACCTTCCAGCTCGGCAGGGAGCGTCCGCTGGCGGCCCGTTGCAGGGTGGTGGCGTGGTAGTTGGTCCGAACGGCGAGCTGACTGTACGTCAACCCGGCCTGCTCGCGCTGCTCCCGCAGCCAGGCGGCCAGTCGGCTCAGCGCCGGCTCGGTCGTCTCGATCGGGTTCTCTCGGCGTCCCATCGCAGGCAGGCGCTCTCCCCTAGGCCCGTCCCCTTTGCATCCTGGAGGCCAACAGCCAGCCCCCGGTGGTCAGTTCGAGCGCCACTCCGGCGGACATGCCGGTCGCCACCAGGGCGGCGGTGAGCGCGACCGTCAGGACGACCACGACGATCACCACGGCCACCTGGCCGGCGGTCACGGCCGTCACGGCCGTCACGGACGACTGTCCGGCCACGAACGGCCAGGGCAGGGCCGGGCGGCGCGCGGGCCTCGGGACGCCGTCCGCGCAGGGGATGGGGACGCGCTTGTTCCGCTTCCTCGTCATCGAGGGAACCCTCCTATATCACTGTCCACTCCAACGGGTGGGCACTTGTGCGGTTGGCGTCGCACGGGGTGCCCGTTGGATGACACTCTGTCAGGCATATGGGTGAATCCCAATCGGTTCGGCGAACATCGCGCGGATTGATGCGCGACAGTCCCGGCCCCTACCTGAAATCTTGCGAACGTCGTACCAGAAAGCTGCAGTTCAACGAATCGAAACCGGATTTTGATGCGCCTTTGTGCAGCGCGCCCTTGTAAGCCGTCCTGGCCGGGTGTGACGATTGACAGCGGCGTCACCCGGACCTGCGGGTCCGGAACCCGGGGGGCGCTGTTCACTCCAACATCTCGGGAACATCGGCAGCGGGCCGTGTTGGCGCATGGGCCCGCCCGAACAGCAGAGACCGCCCGGCCCCGGTGGCCCGAGGCGGTCTCTCTGCACTCCGGCGGTGGCGCGGGCTCCACTTGTGACGGGCCCCGCCACCGCCCCTCCCCGCATCCCCCGCATTCCCCGCCGCCACCCGGGTCGGAGGGAAGCCCCTAGCGAACCCAGCTCTCGCAGCCGAGCAGGCGGGCCTCCCTCCGCAGGACGGCGAGCGCGGCCCGGAGCCCGTCCGCGGCCTCCTGGAACGCCCGGGTCGTCTCCGGGCCCAGCTCCGGCGAGGGCGCGGTGTCCGCACCGTTCGGGTAGTCGTTGCCGACCGCCGAGGCGAACCGCGTCCAGGCGCTTCTGTAGAGGCTCACGCACCGGTCGAGCTCGTCGGCGCAGTCGAGCCACACCGTCCTTGCCAGCGTTCCCTTGGTGCGCCCCAGGAGGTGGTTCAGTTCGGTGTAGGCGGCGATCGACTCCCCGGTCAGAGCCTGCCGCTGGGCACCCGCGTGGCGGTGGGCCAGCACGTCGATGAACACCTTGTATGGATCCGCGTGTCCGTCCACGACGCCCTGCTCCCTCACTGCCCTCGGCCCGGCCGGCTGGTCGGCGCGGTGCGACCGTAACACCACCGCAGGGGCCGCTTCACCGCGCGGCACGGCAGGTGCGGGCCACGCTGGGAAGCCCCGCCCGCAGCCGCGCCGACCACGGCGTCGACCGCTCGTCGACAGGAGGTTGGCCGCTTGTCTGCGGGAGCCCACGAGCGTGTTCCTGGTCCGGTCACGGACTCGGCGGCCGCCAGGTGGCGCCGCCGGCAGACGACCCAGGAGGACTCGCATGTCCCGCATTCCCCACCGCACCCGTACCGTCGCCGTCGCGGCCCTGGTGACGGCCGTCGCGCTGCCCCTCGCGGGCACGGCCACCGCCTCGGCGGCGGTGCCCGCAGGCGTCCGGAGCGCGTCGAGCTCGGTCGTGTGCGCCGACGCGCCCGGCCCTCCTCTTCCCGGCCGCCGCCTGGGGCTCCTTCATCACCGCGATCCGGGGGGACGAGTTCCCGGCCGAGGGCTGACCGGACATCAACGACAGGGGGCGGGGTGCCGGATGGCTCCCCGCCCCCTGCTATGCCGGGCCGGCTACTCGCGGTTGCTGCGGCCCAGCAGGGCGGCCGAGTCCGGGTCGCCGATGCGGGTGGCCACCGCGCCCTTGAGCACGGTCAGGGCCGCGGGCAGCGCCGCGACCGCCGCCGCCTTGAGCGAGCCGATCGATGTGAGGTCGAACTTGTCGGCCAGCAGCAGGCCGAGGAACGCCACGGCGTACGTGGCGACGGTGCGCTCGACCAGGTCGACGATGAGCTTCCGCATGGTCAGGACTCCTTCGCGGTGAAGGTGGTGGGGTGCGCGGTTGCGGAGCACCCGGTGGCGGCGCCGTTCCTCGGAGGGCATGCCGTCCTGCGGGACTGCGGTGGGGTGCCGGACGCCCCGGGGCGGGGCCGTCGGAGCCGTCGGGGTCGGAGGGGGTCGACGGGGCCGGAGGGTCGGAGGGCATGCGCCATCGGGGAGTTGCCGCCCCGGTGTACACGTTCAAGCCGCCGGATCCGACGACGCGCCCTGGTACCGATTTCCTTTCCGCGTCCGGCCCCGCGCCCGCCTCACCCCAGCGGGGCGCTCAGCTCCACGGCGCGCAGCGCCGCCGCCAGGGCGGGGGCGTCGCCGACGTCGAGGGCGGTGTCCGCCAGCTTGATCACGTGCTCGTCGCCGTGCGCCAGCGCCCGTTCGAAGACCTCCTCGGGGGTGAGGGTGACCGGCGGGGTGCAGGCCGCCGGCTCGGTCGGCGCGTACATCGCGGTGACGGCCGCCGACGCCGTCCAGGCCGCCCGCAGGCCGGCCGGCCACAGGTCCGGCGGGAGCGCGGGCAGGGCGCGCAGGACGGCGTTGGGGGCGGTGGCGGCGTGGACGAGCATGGTCTCCTCGCCGTGCCCGTAGGCGGCGTAGCGGTGGGTGGCCGCCCGGACGAGTTCCGCGAGGCGGTCGGCCGCCTCCTGCGGCCGCGTGACCCCGGCCGCCCACGCCGGCAGGGCGGTGACGCGGTCGAGCCGGGCGGGGAAGCCGCCGTCCTGGAGGGCGATGGGCGGCACCGCGTCGAGGGCGGCTGCCGCGCCGGACAGCACGCCGGGCAGCGTGGCGAGGGCGGCGACGGGCCGGTGGCGGGCGGCCCAGTAGCCGAGGCCGTGGGCGAGTTCGGCCAGCCGGGGCCCGGTGGCCTCGCCGCCGGACAGCAGGGTGCGCACGGCGTGCCCCACCCGGATCACCGGGTGCGTCGAGCCGCCGTACAGGCCGGGCAGCAGCCGGGGCCACCAGCGGGCGAGCACCTCGCGCCAGGGGTGGTCGGCGAGTTGGCGCTCGAAGTGGTCGATCCAGTCGGCCGCGCGGCTCGGATCGCCGAGCGCCGCAGGCCAGTTGGCGTCCGTGACCGGCTCGACGCGCCGCGGGAAGTCCTCCAGCTTGCGCGCGTACAGGTCGAGCCAGCGGTGCACGGACCGTGCCTGTCCGTGGGCGGCGAGGGCCTCGACGGCCATCGGCGCGTGGTTGGTGAGCCGTCCGAGCCGCTCGGGACCGGAGGCGTGCAGTCGTTGGAGCGCCTCGTCCAGAATGCCTGTCGTGTCCGTCGTATCCACGGCAAGGACCGTAGGCGGGACGCCACGGACGGCGTAACGGGCCGAAGACCTAGGCCCGGCGAAGGGCTCCGGCCCGCCCGTCTGGTCCGGCGGGCACTGAGGCCCGCCGGGGGACGGTCGGGCGGCGGCGCCTCAGGAGCAGTCCCAGTGGTGGTCCACCGGGCGGTCCGGGCAGGACCGGCACTCGAAGACGTACACCCCGCCCGCGTCCCCGATCATCAGCCCGGCGGGGCTGTGCGCCCCGCGGCCGCCGTCGGCGTCCCGGCGCTCCTCGCCGGTCTCGTCGTCCCGGTCCTCCAGCGGGAGCCAGGTGCGGTACGACTGACCGTCGTACTCCCAGCTGCTCACCGTCAGGAGGTGCTCCATCGTCCGCCCGCAGGTCGGGCAGTCCGGCCAGCAGGGCTCCCGGGTCCAGCCCGGGTACCCTCCGAGCTTGATCCCCGGCGCCTCGGCCAGGTGGTAGCCGTACCGCAGGCCGGTGCGGGCCCGCAGTTCCTCCATCCGCACGCTCAGTTCCGGGCCCAGGTCCTCCGGCATGTCCCAGCTCGGGTAGTCGACCACCGGCTCGGGGTGCAGGACGCACGGTGCCGGGATGCTGTCCTTCGGCGCGGTGCCCACGGTCGGCGGCACGGCGGCGAGGGCCGGGCCGACCTCCTCGGAGCTCCGCCAGAGCACCAGGGGCGTCGCGGTCGGGCAGCGGCCGATGATGAACGGGCACCAGAGCACCTGGAGCAGGTCCGTCCCGGCGGGGAAGGCGAGTTGGGGCACGTCCCGGCGGTGGATCTGGACGACGGGGACCAGCGGCACCGGCCCCTCCGCGGCGGGCCCGCCCCACTCCCCCGGGTGGCTGGTGCTCGGGCACAGCGGCCACGGCTCGTCGGCGGGCCACAGCGGCGGCCCGCCGACCGAGCTCTCGGCCGCGGACGGGCTGCCGGCGCGCGGGTGGAGGCGTACGGCGTCGCGGCGCAGCGGCACCAGTTCGGGGAACAGCTGCTCCAGGTCCACGGCGCGCTTCGGGGTGGTGCGGGTCATCGTCGTCTCCATCGGGCGGTGCTCGGGCGGGCACCGCGTACCCGCCGACGGCGTCACCGTAGGACACGCCACCGACAGCGGCCTCGCCCGCCGTCCGGCCCGCCCGACGACGGCGGGCCGGACGGGAGCACCTCCACTCCGGGCGGGCGGGGATGTCAATGCCGTGGACACCGACCATCCGGTCCCCGGCGTCCGTTTTTTGACGTACCGTCAGCTCGCACAGGTGCAGGTGTCCTCCGTAGACACGGCCGCCGGTACCGCGATCGTCGTCACGACCCCTGCCTTCGCCACGGCCCGCGCCGGGCCCCGCACCGCCGAGGAGACGTCATGAGCGAACCACGCCCCCGCACCGCCGAACCGCACCGCACCGAACCACGCCCCGCCGGGCCGCGCGCCCGCCGCCGCACCCTCGCGGCCGGCCTCGCCCTCGCCGCCGCCCTGACCACGGCCGCCGCGACCGTCCCCGCCCAGGCCGCCACCGCCCAGGCGCTCGACCGCTACTACCAGCAGCGCCCCGACTGGCACAGCTGCGTCCAGGGCCCGGACGACCAGGTGGGCGCCGACCTCGAGAAGGCCGGCGCCCGCTGCGCGGAGGTCACCGTGCCGCTCGACTACGGCGACCCCGGCGGACGCACCGTCACCCTCGCGCTCTCCCGGATCAAGGCCACCGACACCCGCCACCGGATCGGCACGCTGCTGCTGAACGACGGCGGCCCCGGCAGTCCGACGCTCGGCGCGCCGACGAGGGTGCACGCCGCGTTGAAGGACACCGCCGCCCGCTTCGACATCGTCGGGCTGGACCAGCGTTTCGCCGGCCGCAGCGCCCCCCTCGACTGCGACTGGCCGATCGGCTACAACATCACCTCCGCCGGGACCACCCGGGCCTCCTTCGAGCGCCAGGTCGCCTTCCAGCGGGACCTCGCGGCCCGGTGCCGTTCGGCGGCCGGGGACCTGCTGCCGCACGCGAGCACCCGCGACGCGGCCCGGGACATGGACGTGGTGCGGGGCGCGCTCGGCGAGCGGCGGATCTCCTACCTCGGCCTCTCCTACGGCACCTACCTGGGCACGGTGTACTCCCAGATGTTCCCCGGCCGCTTCGACCGGGTGGTCCTGGACGGCGCGCTGGCCCCGGACCACGTCGGGCCGGAGCTGCTCCCCAACATGGTGCGGGCGAACGAGCGGGCGTTCGCCGACTGGGCGGACTGGGCGGCGCGGCGCAACGACACCTACGGGCTGGGCCGCACCCGCGAGGAGGTGGTCGCCGGGGTGCTGCGGACGGTCGGGACGGCCTCGGCGCGCCCGCTCGTCCTCGGCACCGGCGCGGACGCCTTCGAACTCGACGACACCCGGGTGCCGCTGCTGGTGTTCGGGAACCTCCAGGGCGACTCCGACGCGGAACGGGCGGGCCTCGCCGAGCTGATGGCGGTGCTCGCCGAGGCCGCGGCGGGCCGGCCGGTCACCCCCTCGGCCGAGACCACCGCCCTGCTGCGCTTCCTGTTCACCCCGCAGGGCTCGCAGGCCGGCAGCGTCTCCCAGGCCATCCTGTGCGCGGACGGTACGGCGCCGCGCGATCCCGAGGAGTACTGGCGCCGGATCGAGCGCGACCGCGCCCGCTACCCGCTGTCCGGCCCGCTGCTCGACAACATCTCCCCGTGCGCCTTCCTGGACGCCCCGCGCGAGGCGCCCACCGAGGTGCGCCGCGACGCCCGGGCGCTGATCCTCTCCGCCACCGGCGACCCGCGCGCCCCCTACCGGGACGGCGTCGCCCTGCACGGGCTGCTGCCCAGCTCCCGGCTGCTGACCCTGCGGGGCGCCGACCAGCACGGGCTGTACGGGACGTACGGCAACGCGTGCGTGGACGACGCGGTCAACGCCTACCTGGCGGGCGGGCGCCTGCCGGAGGCCGACGTGACCTGCACCAAGTAGCGGCAGCGTCCCGCCGCCGTCCGAATGCGGTCCGGGCGGCGGCGGACGGCGTGCGTTCGCGTTCGTGCTCGTGCTCGTGCTCGCGCTCGCGCTCGGCAACGGCTCGGGCACGCTGGGGAGTTGAGTACGGGCGCGGATTGCGGGCCGGGGCGCGGGCGGGCCAGGGTGTGGGCGCGGACGCGCGCGACCCGAGAGGATCCCTGCCGGTGAAGAAGCTGCTCAAGGACGTGGCGACGAGCCTGGTGTACCTCGTCGTCATGCTGGTGAACCCGCTCCTCAACGGCGTGCAGTCGCTGCGGGCGCACCACTGGCCGACCGAGCGGCGCAAGCTCAGGCTGATCGGTTCACCGACGGCGCGGGCGGCCCGGGCGGCGGAGCGGGAGCGGATCCGGGGGCTGGTCGAGGCGCTGGGAGCGGTGGAGGGGGTCGAGCACCTGCTGACCCAGGTACTGGACCAGTCCACCCGCCCGTCCTCCTACGGCCTGGACCACCCCCGGGACACCCTGCTGGTCTGCCGGATCCACGCCCGCGCCTACTTCGTCGTCCGGGAGGACGTCCTCGACGTCCTGCGGCGGATCGAGGCGGCGAACGTGGCCGAGTGGCAGGCCAACGGGCAGGGGCCGGACCCGCACGGGAGCCTGGAGCACGCGCTGCGCTGGTACCGCGACGGCGGCGTCGACGCCAACGGCTGGCGGATGGACCCCCCTTGCCTGTCCAGCCCCGGTGCGAAGCTGACCTGGGACCGGCCCGGCATCCCGCCCCGGGACCCGATCCCGGCGGGCCCGTACCCCAACCGGCTCTTCGTGCTGGAGCAGACCCCGCCGGACGCGGACGCGGCACGGCTGCTGGACGAGGCCCGTGCGGACGGGCGGGGCGTGGTCCTGGAGCTGGCCTTCGGCGCGGACTGGGTCGACTACTGCCAGTACCACAAGGTGGCGCGCGGCGGCTTCGCGGGGCGCGGGCGGCTCTGAGCGGGGGGTGCCCGGTGGGGCCGGGGCGCCCGGACGGCCTCTCCGGGCCCGTCCGGGCACCCTCACCCGCTCACCGGCTCACCCGTTCAGCCGCGTTTCAGCACTGGGGGCGGCGGCCGTGGTTGGCCCCGTGCTTGGCCCTGGCCTTCTTCTTGCGGCGGCGCTTCGACGACATGGCCACTCCTCTCGCAGCCGGACACTTCCGGTCTTCCACCGTTCCACACCCGGGCGGCCCCGGCCCGTCGAGCGCCCCGGCCCGTCGAGCCGCCCCGCGGGTCTCAGGCGCCGTCGCCCGCCAGGGCCGCGCGCCAGGCGGGGCTGTCGACGTAGTGGTTGTCGAAGCGCTCGGACGAGGCCGCGATCGCCCCCGGCGCGGTCTCGCCGCGCATGACGCTGCCCAGCAGGCGCAGGTAGTCGAAGCGGTCCATGCCGGGCGCGAACACGCACAGCACGTCGGCCTCGGAGCCCGGGGCGGCGGCGAAGGCGTGCGGGGTGTGCGGGGGCACGGCCAGGAAGTCGCCCGCGCCCAGCACGGTGACCTCCTCGCCGACCAGCACCCGCAGCGAGCCGCCGATCACGAAGAACAGCTCCCACGCCCGGGTGTGGAAGTGCGCCGGCGCCCCGGGGGCGCCGACGGCGAAGGTGGAGCGGTAGACGGTGAAGCCGCCCTCGCCCGGGGCCGAGTCGGCGAGCAGCGTCATGGTGGAGCTCGGGTCGGCGCAGATCTCGGCCTCGGCGCAGCGAGTCAGCACGGGGGCGGCGGCGGTGGCGGGGGCGGTGTTCTTCGTCGTCGTCATGTGACCAACCTATGGCCGGAAAGACCCACGATCAGGTGGCAATCAGCGACCGTTTCCATGGGTCAATTTCCTCCCGCCGACCCGTCTCCCCCGCGTCCTCGGCCTCCCCCGTGCCGCCCGGGTGCCGTCAGTCGGGGAGGTTCCCGTTGCCGCCCAGCTTCGCCACCATCCGGCGCAGCACGTTGATCGTGGTCACGAACTCCTCGGTGCCGATGCCCTCGTGGGCGCGTTCGCTGACCGCCAGGTTGCGCTCGCGGGCGCGCAGGCGGCCGGCCTCGCCCTCCTCGGTCAGGGTGAACGCCCCGTCGGCGTCCTCGGTCAGCCAGCCGCGGGCGATCAGGTCGTCGAAGACGGCGTCGAAGGCGGTGCCCTGGTCGTCGTACGGGGCGAGCCGCTCGGCCAGGGTCGTGCGGGTCCACCCGCCGGGCCGGCCGGCGGCGTGGTTGAGCGTCCACCAGTGCGGCTGGGTGAGGCCTTCCACCGCGAGCTGCACGCGCAGGCCGTCCACCACCAGGCGGCGGAAGAGCTCGCCGGTCCACGCCCCGATGGGCTGGGCGGCGATGGTCTGCGGTTCGTAGGTCTTGATCGTCATGCCCGGTGCTCCTTCACCTGGTCGTCAGGACACGACCGACCGTAGGACCTCAAGCCGCCTTGAGGTCAAGGCAGTTCCGGGACCCGGGGGCCTGCGCTGGTCAACTCCCTTCTAGGGTGGCCCACATGAAGACCGCACCGGCGCTCGCCGCCGCCCTCGCCCTGTCCGCGGCCGCCGTACTCGGCGCGGCCGCCCCCGCCTCCCCCGCGTCCTCGGCCTCCCCCACCGCCGACCCGCTGGAGCGCTTCCACCGCCAGCCGCTCGCCTGGTCCGCCTGCCAGGAACCGCAGTTGGCCGCCGCCGGCGCCGAGTGCGCGGCCCTGACCGTCCCACTGGACTACCGCGAGCCGCGGGGCCGCACCCTCTCCCTGGCCGTCTCCCGGATCCGCTCCACCGACCCCGCCAAGCGCCGCGGGATACTCCAGACCAACCCCGGCGGGCCCGGCGAGCGCGGGCTGGACATGCCGGCCGCGCTGCGGGAGCAGCTGGCGCCCGGGACGGCGGCGGCCTACGACCTCGTCGGCATGGACCCGCGCGGGGTCGGCGCCGGCGGCCCGGACTGCGGCCTCACCCGCGGCACCTGGCTGCGCTCGACCGGCACCGGCCAGGCCGGCTTCGAGCAGGCCTGGCGCCTGGCCAAGGCCGACGCGGACGCCTGCTGGAGCAAGTACCCGGACCTGCTGCCCCACCTGACCACCCGCAACACCGCCCGGGACGTCGACGTGCTGCGCGCTGCGCTGGGCGAGCAGCGGACCTCCTTCTTCGGGCAGTCCTACGGCGCGATGCTGGGCGCGGTGTACGCGCAACTGTTCCCCCGGCGCGTCGACCGGCTGGTGCTGGACAGCGCCCTCGACCCGGCCCGGTACGGCATCGGGGCGTTCCAGGACATGGGCGGCGCCAACGAGCGCGCCCTGGACGACTTCGCCGCCTGGGCCGCGCCGCGCGACGCCGCCCACCACCTGGGCGCCACCCCGGCGGCGGTGCGGTCCACCGTCGAGGGCCTGGTCCGGCGGGCCGAGGCGGCGCCGATCGCCGTCGACGGCTACCGGCTCGACGGCGCCCTGCTGCCGGTCCTGCTCGCGGTCTTCCAGAGCGACGACCGCGACAGCGCCGAATACGCGGACGCGCTGCGCCAGTTGCTGGACGCCGCCGACGGTCGGCCGGTACAGGCGGGCCCGGCCCTGCACCAGCTGCTGACCATGCTCCTCGCCCCGGGCCCGGAGGCCGGCGCCGGCCTGTCGTCCACGGTCGCCATCGTGTGCGACGACGTGGCGATGCCCCGCTCGGCCGCGTGGTACCGCGACGCCGTCGAACACTCCCGCGCCACCGAGCCGGTCTTCGGCCCGGTCTACAACGGCCCCGTCCCGTGCGCCTCCTGGCGCGGCGCCCCGCTGGAGCCGCCGGTCGAGGTCCGCAACGCCGTCCCCGCCCTCCAACTCCACGCCACCGGCGACACCCACGCCCCCTACCAGGGCGCCCTCGCCCTCCACACCCGCCTGCCCGGCTCCCGCCTGGTCACCGTCCCCGGCCGCGTCCACACCCTCACCCTCAACGGCTACAGCCCGTGCGCGAACGCGGCGGTGGACGCCTACCTGTCGACGGGGGCGCTGCCGGCCTCGGACACCGTCTGCTGAGCGAAAGCGGCTACGGGCGGCGTTCAGCCAGCGCCGCCCGCATGGCCTCCAGCTGGTTCTGGAGATCCTCCGTCCAGTAGTCATCCTTGCTCGTCAGAAGCTCTCGCGACCTCTCCATCATGGCCTTTTGCAGATCGAAATCCAGGTCCGTATTGCCGTGATCCACACACGCCTTATGGAACCGGACGAGATTCCCAACAGGCGCAACATTGGCCAGTGTTGTGATGAGGTTCGAACGTGCTTCGCTCTTCCTGTCCTCTCCAGAGAGCCAGCGGAAGAGGTCAATGGGCCTCCGCAGACGGACAAGTCCATGTTCAACCATGACACTCTCACGGAAGCGAGACATGGAGTTGAGCTCATGGGCAAGGCTAACGACGTGCCGAACGGGATAGCCGAGAACGATTTGCTCGATGAGGCGGTCGGCGGCGTCGTCTTCGTCAGCATCACGCAGGTAAACGACCGTGGCGCAGATGCCCGCCAGATCCCCCGTGCCGCTACTCTCCCACAGGGCCAGTTCGGCATCCGTGGCGCGGGTGATCTGGTCGAGGGTCTCGGCGTCCCTCTCACGCAGCCTGAGCATGGCCCCCGCCTGCCGGATCTGGTCCTCCAACTGCACGATGCGATCGAGTGCGGCATCCCGTTCATCGGTCAGTACACGGATCTCCTCGCGACTACCGAAGGTCAGTTCCTCCAGCGCGTCCTCCGCGTCCTGGCGCCGTTTACGCTCGTCGTGGAGTTCCTGCTGGAGGTCGGCCAGCTCCTGGATCGCCTCGGCTCGGTGGTGGTCGAGCTCCTCGCGGGCGGCGGCGAGTTCGAACTCACGGGCCTGCAGCGGATTGCGCACGCGCACCGCCGCGTACATCAGCGCCCGGATCTCCGCCGCCTCGGCCTGCGAGACCTCCGTACCCGCGCACTCGGCCGCCAGGCGGTGCAGCCGAGTGGCGATCTCCAGGCGGGGCACCTCCCGGCCGTTGAGGAACTTCGACAGCCGGGTCCTGTCGACACCCAGCCGTTCGGCCAGTTCCTCCGAGGTGAGGCCGGTCCGCTCCCTCAGCTCGCGCAGGCACTCCGCACAGCGCCGCTGCGGCTGCGACAGCCGTTCGTCGAGCGGGGCCAGCCCCCTCCGCACGGGCACCCCGTGTCCGTCTCCATGTTGCACCGTCGGCAAGTTGCGCTCTCCCACCGCAAGTTCCGGTTGCGACCTGACGCAACCACCGTGCAGACCATTGTGATGGGCGCTGTACCGAGAGTCGTCCCGTCCACGGAGATCCCCATGCCCCGACAGCAGCGTTCCCGTCCCCCTCGCCCGTTCCTGGAGTTCCGCGTGGGCGGCTTCCGCCTGACCCTGCAGTCCCGGCCCCGCCACCCGGCCGTGCTGCTCCTCGGCGGCCCGGCGGTCAGCATCCTGACCGCCGTCCTCGCCGCGCGCCGTTAGGACGTGTCGCGTCAACGATCACGCATGTGCCTCCAGGAGCTGGTAGAACCGGGGCTGCCCGTGGCACCGGACCACGCGCGTCTGGAGGCATCGTGTCGGGACCGGCAGTCGGGCTGTGGCTCTTCGAACCTTGCTCCTTCGGGGACGTCCTGGCCGGAGTGGTCCCGTGGTTGGAGACCTTCTGCGAGCCGGTCAGGACCGAGGCCGGTGGCGATCTGGCCTTCCGGGTACGGGAGGCTTCGCCCTTGGGGCTGCGGGACTTTGATCCGGTCGGCGTCGGCGGCTTCGTCCTGTCGGAGGACGAGTACCTGCCGACGGACGACGAGGACTACTCGGCCTTCCTGACGCCCCCGGTGCAGGGGCTGGTCCTGTGCGCCGACTGCTCCGGGCCGGAGAACCATCTGCTGCTCGGCCACCTCGCCCTCGCCATGGCCCGCCGTTTCGGCGCGCTGGTCGACTTCGACGGCGTCCTCGGCTGTCCCACTCCGCGTGATGGGACGCGCGGCGACGCGGACCTCGCCAGGGCGAAGGCACTGGTGGCATCCCTACCGGGGAAGGTGGCAGAGGTCTCCTACGACACGGGCGGCGCCGGCCGCTGGTTCCGGCATGTCGGTGACGTGGAGTTCCTGGCCGCCTGGCTTCGGCATCCGGACTTCCACCTGGTCAAGTAGCGGGCCCGGCCCCTCTTGGGCGTCGGACCAGGTCGTGGCGTCCCGCGGCCACAGCACCGGTGACCGATCAGCGCGCCGGCACGGTGGCGGTCGGCCGGCACCGCCGTACTCCGGCAGCAACGTCGCTGTTCGCGCCCAGGCCGTTGCCGGGCCGGCCGTCCTCGCCGCGCGCCGCTAACCGGCGCCCTCGCGCAGGAGGGCCGCGAAGGCCCCGGCTGCCGGGGGCACCCGCCGGCCGCGCCGTGTGACCGTGTAGACCTGCCGGACCGGGGTGCCGTCGGGGTGCAGGGGGATGAGGGCGATGCCGGGGCGGGTGACGCGGGCGGCGAGGGAGGGGATGAGGGTGATGCCCAACCCGGCGGCCACCAGGCCGAGTTTGGCGGTCCAGGCGGCGACGGTGTACTCGATGCGGGGCTGGAAGCCGCTGCGGACGCAGGCGGCGAGGAGGGTGGATTCGGCGTGGCGGCGGGCGGCGATCCAGGGTTCGTCGGCGAGTTCGGCCAGGCGCAGGCGGCGGCGCCTGGCGAGGCGGTGGCCGCGCGGGAGGGCGACCAGCACCGGGTCGTCCATGAGCGGACGGAAGTCGAACTGCTCGCCGGTGTCGGCGGGTTCGGTGTACGAGGCGACCAGGGCGAGGTCGATCGCGCCCTCGGCGAGCAGGTCCAGCAGGTGCGCCGCCAGTCCCTCGGTGAGGCTGATCGCCACGTCCGGGTGCGCGGCACGGAAGGCGGCGAGGGCGGCGGGGACGAGGGCGGCGTTGGCGCTGTCGAAGGCGCCGACCCGCAGGCGTCCGGCGGTGAGTTCGGTGAGGGCGACCAGGTCACGCCGGGTGCTGTCGAGCCGTTCCAGCATCGCCTCGGCGTGCGGCAGCAGCGCCCGGCCGTGCTCGGTGAGCCGCACCCCGCGTGCCAGCCGGTCGAACAGCGGTGTGCCCAACTCGGCTTCCAGGGTGGCGATCTGGCGGGAGATCGCGGACTGGGTGAAGCCCAGCCGCTCGCCGGCGGCGGTGAAGGAGCCCAGGCGGGCGACGGTGCGGAAGACGTCCAGCCAAGCCATGTCCATTCCGCATGACTACCATGCGGGACATTCGCTTGTCGCCTGGCTTGCGGCTGCCTAGCGTGGCGGCCATGGAGAAGATCGCTTTTCTGGGACTGGGCCGGATGGGCCTGCCGATGGCCCGCCGACTCGCCGCCGCCGGTTACCCGTTGACCGTCTGGAACCGCTCCCCCGGCCGCGCCGGTGACCTCACCGGGGCGGCCGCCGGGGCCGTCAGGGCCACCGAGGCCGCCACCCCGGCGGAGGCCGTGCGCGGCGCGGACGTCGTCGTCACCATGCTGTCCGACCCGGCGGCCGTCGCCGAGCTGGCCGGACGGTTCACGGCCGACCTCGCCCCGGGCACCCTGTGGATCGACATGTCCTCGATCGGCCCGCGCGCCACCGCCGCCCTGCGCGCCGGACTGCCGGACGGCGTCGCCCTGGTGGACGCCCCGGTGATGGGCAGCACGGGCCCGGCGGCCACCGGCGACCTGACGGTCTTCGCGGGCGGCGAGGACGTCGACCTGGACCGCGCCCAGCCGGTCCTGGAGCACCTGGGCCGGGTACGGCGCTGCGGCGGCCCGGGCGCGGGCGCGGCGCTGAAGGTGGTGGTGATCGGCGCGATCGTCGCCTCCGTCACCGTCCTGGGCGAAGTCCTGGCGGTGGCCGATGAGTTGGGCGTTCCGCAGGAGCAGGCGCGGGAGGTGCTGTCGGCCGGGCCGCTCGCAGGGGTGGCGGCCCGGGCGTTCGGCACGGGGTCGGACTTCCCGGTCCGCCTGGCTGCCAAGGACCTCGCCCTGGCGGGCGGCGGCCCGGTGCTGGCGGCGGCCCGCGAAGTGCTGCTGGCGCACCCGGAGATCGCCGAGCAGGACCTGTCGGCGGTGCCAGGGGCGCTGCGGCGCGGCCGGTAGGGCGAGGGCGGACGGCGGCCGGGCATCGACCGCCGCCCGGGTGCGCGGCGACGTGCGGCGGTGGCCGGAGCC
>NZ_JBHUAL010000232.1:0-15216 GCF_042789775.1 Kitasatospora sp. NPDC056800
GCACCCGTGACCGTACGGGTGCCGCCCCTCGGCGTTTCCGGCCTCCCGGCCGTGCCAGGAGTCGGGTCAGCGCCCCGGCAGCCCCGACAGCACCGCCGCCGTCGCCGCCAGCAGCTCCTCCGCGGCCGCGCCGCCCGCCGCCGTCCGGGCCAGCACCCCCTCGCGCGCCGCCAGGACCACCGCCGCGGCCTGCCCGGCGCTCGCGCCCGGGGGCACCAGCTCCGGCAGGTTCCGCTCCAGGACCCCGGCCAGCGCGGCCGCGACCGCCCGGTCGTGCGCGGCGACCTGCTCGGCCAGCGCCGGGCTCCGGGCCGCGACCAGCCGGAACTCCAGGAACAGCAGGATCCACCCGGTCTCCGCCGGCTCGACCCGCAGCAGCGCCTCGACCAGCCGCCGGGCCCGCTCCCGCGGCGCCAGCGACTCGCAGGCGGCGGCCAGCTCCGCGAGCTCGGCCAGTCGCTGCCCCGCCTGGTCGTCGAAGAGGGCCAGCAGCAGGTCCTCCTTGCTGCCGAAGTTCGAGTAGAAGGCGCCGCGGGTGTAGCCGGCGGCGGCGCAGACGTCCTCGATGCTCGTCCGGGCGAAGCCGACGGAGAGGAACAGCTCGCTCGCCGCGGCCAGCAGCCGGGCCCGGGTGTGGATGCGGCGTCTGGGTGGTCGGGGGGTGGTGTCGGCGGGGGGCGGGTTCACGGGAGAACGATACATGGTGTATTCAGTACGAGTCGTATTCAATACGAGCCGTACTGAACGAGGAGCCGCTCCGTGAGTCGACTGCTGATCACCAACGCCCACCTGCTCCACCCCGAGGACGGCACCCGCACCGACCTCGGCTGGCTGGAGGCCGCCGACGGCCGGATCGCCGCCACCGGCACCGGCCGCCCGCCCGCCGCCGGCGAGGACGTCCGGGTCCTCGACGCGGCCGGCGGCACCGTGCTGCCCGGCCTGATCGACGCCCACGTCCACCTGCTGATCACCTCGCTCGACCTGCCCGACTTCGCGAACTGGACTGCCGGCTACGCCACCGTGCGCGCCCTCGCCGAGGCCGAGCGGATGCTGCGCCGCGGCTTCACCACCGTCCGCGACGTCGGGGGCGCCGACCACGGGATGGCCCGGGCCCTGGACGAGGGCCTGGTGCCCGGCCCGCGGCTGCTGCACGGCGGCAAGGCGCTGTCCCAGACCGGCGGCCACGGCGACCTGCGCCCGCTCGGCGAGGACGTGCTGCCCTGCTGCGAGTCCCGCCCGAACTTCGCCCGGATCGCCGACGGCGTGGACGCGGTGCGCACCGCCGCCCGGGACGAGTTCCGCAAGGGCGCCCACCACCTCAAGGTGCTGCTCTCCGGCGGCGTCGCCTCCCCGCACGACGAGATCGGCGCCGTCCAGTACAGCGAGGAGGAGATCCGCGCGGTCGTCGAGGAGGCCGAGAACCACAACCGCTACGTCACCGTGCACGCCTACCACCCGCGCGCGATCGACCGCGCCCTGCGGGCCGGCGTGCGCTGCGTCGAGCACGGCAACCTGCTGGACGACGGCACGATCGCCCTGCTGCTGGAGAAGGACGCCTTCCTGGTGCCCACCCTGGTCGCCTACGAGGAGACCGCCAGGCTCGGTGCCGCCTCCGGCCTGCCGGCCGCCTCGCTGGGCAAGCTCGCCGAGGTCCGAGACCGGGGCCTGGAGGCCTTGGAACGCGCCCACCGCGCGGGCGTCGACCTCGTCTACGGCAGCGACCTGCTCGGCCCGCTGCACCCGGCCCAGCTGGAGGAGTTCACGCTGCGCGCCCGGGTCCAGCCGGTCGCGGACGTGCTGCGCTCGGCGACCACCACGGCGGCCCGGCTGCTCGGCATGGCGGGGGAGATCGGCACCCTCGCCCCGGGCGCCCACGCGGACCTGCTGGTGCTCGACGGCGACCCGCTCGCCGACCTCACCGTCCTCACCCGGTCCGACCTCCACCCGAAGCGGGTGGTCAAGGCCGGCGTCCCGGTCTGACGGACCAGCCGCACAGCCGAACGGCCGTACGGCGAAACGGCGGGCGGGCGCCCGGGGAAGACCCCGAACGCCCGCCCGCCGCGGAGGACCCGCGCTACCGCGCTTCGCCCGGCCGTGCCTACTTGGTGCCGCGCTTCGCGAGGAAGGCCTCGACCTCGGCCCGGATCTCCGGCGTGTCCAGACCGCGCACCGTCATGGTGGTGCGGCGGCGGAGCACGTCGTCCGTGGTGTACGCCCACTCGTTGTCCGCCGCGTACGCGACCTGCGCCCAGACGTCCGGACCGTCCTCGTGGATCGGCCGGCCGAGCTCCGGGTTCTCGTCGATCATGCGGGCGATGTCGAAGGACAGGGTGCCGTAGTGGCTGGCCAGGTGCTTGGCCACCAGCGGCTCCATCCGCGAGCCCGGGTCGCGGTCGATCAGCAGGCGGTGCGCCACCGCGTTCGGCGCGCCGACGCCCGGCAGCGGGACGGTCGGGGCGATCGGGGACATGTCCTCGCCGAGGCTGGTGCCGGGCACGTGGGCCAGCTTCTCCAGCACGGTGCGGCCGATGTGCCGGTAGGTGGTCCACTTGCCGCCGGAGACCGACAGCATGCCGCCGCGGCCCTCGGTGACGACCGTCTCGCGCTTGGCGGCGGCGGTGTCGCCCGGGCCGCCCGGGAGCACCCGCAGGCCGGCGAAGGAGTAGGTGATCAGGTCGCGGTCGAGGTGCTCGTCGCGGATCGCGTGCGCGGCCTCGCCCATGATCTGGTCGATGTCCGCCTCGGTGGCCCGGACGTCCTTCGGGTCGCCGGTGTACTCCTCGTCGGTGGTGCCGAGCAGGACGTGGTCCTCCCACGGGATGGCGAAGGAGACGCGGTACTTGTCGATCGGGATGGTCAGCGCGGCGCGCCACGGCGCCCGGCGCTTGACGACCACGTGGGCGCCCTTGGAGAGGCGGATCGACGGCGCGGCGCCCGCGTCCTCCATCTTGCGCAGGTGGTCCACCCACGGGCCGGTGGCGTTCAGCACCAGGCGGGCGTCGATGCCGAACTCGCTGCCGTCCAGGCGGTCGCGCAGCTCGGCGCCGGTGACCCGGCCGCCGGTGAAGCGCAGGCCGGTGACCTCGGCGTGGTTGAGCACCACGGCGCCGGCGTCGACGGCGGCGCGCACGGTCATCACGGCGACGCGCGAGTCGTTCATCTGGTGGTCGCCGTAGACGGCCACCGAGCGCAGGCCCTCGGTGCGCAGCGCGGGCACCTGCTGGGCGGCGTGCGCGGCGGTGGAGACCCGGCCCATGCCGTCGCGGAAGGCGGACAGCGCCGAGTACAGGAAGACGCCGGCGCCGAGCTTGGCGGCGCCGTGCGGGCCGCCCTTGTAGACCGGCACGAAGAAGGTCAGCGGGTTGACCAGGTGCGGGGCCACGTCGGTGGAGAGCGCGCGGCGCTCCTTGTGGTTCTCCGCGACCAGCTTGACCGCGCCGGTCTGCAGGTAGCGCAGACCGCCGTGGACGAGCTTGGAGGAGGCGCTGGAGGTGGCACCGGCGAAGTCGCCGGCGTCGACCATGGCGACCTTCAGGCCGGCCTGGGACGCGGTCCAGGCGACGGCCGTGCCGAGGATGCCGCCCCCGATCACCAGCAGGTCGTAGGTGGCCTTGCCGAGCAGTTCGCGGGTCTCGGCGCGGGAGGCGGTGTGGCCGGCGGTGCGCTCGGCGCCCAGGGTCGGGATGGTTGCCATGGTGGTTGTGTACGGCGCGCGGGTCGGGCGGCGCCGTTACTCCTCTCGTGTGCGGTGCGGCCTCTGCGGGAGAGGCCGGTCGGCCCGGTGCGGCGGGCCGGTGAAACGCGGTGACACCCGCTGCCGGAACGGCGGGCGGCCGGTCGGGGCACGGGGCCCCGACCGGCTGTCGGTCAGTTGTTCTCTTCTTCCTCCACCCAGCCCATGGTGCGCTCCACGGCCTTGAGCCACTTCTTGTACTCACGCTCCCGGGTGGCCTCGTCCATGCGCGGGGTCCACTCGGCGGCGCGGTGCCAGTTGGCCCGCAGGGTGTCGAGGTCGTTCCAGAAGCCGACGGCGAGTCCGGCCGCGTAGGCGGCGCCGAGGGCGGTGGTCTCGGCCACGTAGGGCCGCTCGACCGGGGCGTCCAGGACGTCGGCGATGTTCTGCATGAGCAGGTTGTTGCTGGTCATGCCGCCGTCGACCTTGAGGGCGGTGAGCTCTACCCCGGAGTCCTTCTGCATGGCGTCGACGACCTCGCGGGTCTGCCAGGCGGTGGCCTCCAGGACGGCCCGGGCCAGGTGGCCCTTGGTGACGTACCGGGTCAGACCGGCGATCACACCGCGGGCGTCGGAGCGCCAGTACGGGGCGAACAGGCCGGAGAAGGCCGGGACGAAGTAGGCGCCGCCGTTGTCCTCGACGGTGTTGGCGAGGGTCTCGATCTCGGCGGCGGTCGAGATGATGCCGAGCTGGTCGCGCAGCCACTGGACGAGCGAGCCGGTGACGGCGATCGAGCCTTCCAGGGCGTACACCGGGGCCTGGTCGCCGATCCGGTAGCCGACGGTGGTCAGCAGGCCGTGGTACGAGTTGACGATCTTCTCGCCGGTGTTCAGCAGGAGGAAGGTGCCGGTGCCGTAGGTGGACTTGGCCTCGCCCTCGTCGAAGCAGGTCTGGCCGAACAGCGCGGCCTGCTGGTCGCCGAGCGCGGAGGCGACCGGGACGCCGGCCAGGTCGCCGACGGCCTCGCCGTACACCTCGGCGGAGGAGCGGATCTCCGGCAGGACGGACATCGGGACGCCCATCGACTCGGCGATCTTGTCGTCCCACTGCAGGGTGTGCAGGTTCATCAGCATGGTGCGGCTGGCGTTGGTGACGTCCGTGACGTGCTTGCCGCCGTCGACACCGCCGGTGAGGTTCCAGATCACCCAGGTGTCCATGGTGCCGAACAGGATGTCGCCGGCCTCGGCGCGCTCGCGCAGGCCCTCGACGTTGTCCAGCAGCCAGCGGATCTTCGGGCCGGCGAAGTAGCTGGCCAGCGGGAGGCCGGTCTCGCGGCGGAAGCGGTCCTGGCCGACGTTGCGGCCCAGCTCGCGGCAGAGGCCCTCGGTGCGGGTGTCCTGCCACACCAGCGCGTTGTGCACGGGCTCGCCGGTGTTCTTGTCCCACAGGACGGTGGTCTCGCGCTGGTTGGTGATGCCGATCGCGCGGATGTCGTCCTTGGTCAGGCCGGCCTTCTCCAGCGCGCCGCGGACGACCGACTGCACCCGGGTCCAGATCTCGGCGGCGTCGTGCTCGACGTAGCCGGGCTGGGGGAAGATCTGCCGGTGCTCCTGCTGGTCGACGGCGACGATCCGGCCGTCGGCGCCGAAGATGATGCAGCGGCTGGAGGTGGTGCCCTGGTCGATCGCGGCGATGTAGTTACCGGTGGAGGTCATGGGGAGGGTCCTCGGCTCGGGTTCGGGGGTTACGGGGTGGGTGGGCCTGACGCGTCGGTCGGTCAGTCCCCGTGTGCGGCGGGGTCGAACCCGTCCTTTAGAAGATGGCGTTGTAGAGGCCGCCGGCCGCGAGTCCGCCCAGGATCGGGCCGACGACCGGGATCCAGGCGTACGACCAGTCGGAGCCGCCCTTGTTCGGGATCGGCAGCAGGGCGTGCGCGATGCGCGGGCCGAGGTCACGGGCCGGGTTGATCGCGTAGCCGGTCGGGCCGCCCAGCGAGAGGCCGATGCCGACGACGGTGAAGGCGACCATCAGGGTGCCGGTGCCGGACTGGGAGAGGCCGCTGTTGGTGCCGATGGTGAGGATCGCGAAGCAGAGCACGAAGGTGCCGATGACCTCGGTGATCACGTTCTGGACCGGGTTCCGGATCTCGGGGCCGGTCGAGAAGATGCCGAGGGTGGGCTCCTTGTTCGCGTTGAACTGGCCCAGGTAGGTGGCCCAGACCAGGACGGCGCCGATGATCGCGCCGAGCAGCTGGGAGCCGAGGTAGAGCGGCACCTGGCTCCACTCGCCGCTCTTGACCGCGAGGGCGATGGTGACGGCCGGGTTGAGGTGGGCACCGGACTTCGGGGCCGACATGTAGGCGGCGATGAGGACCGCGAATCCCCAGCCGAAGGTGATCGCCAGCCAGCCGGCGTTGACGGCCTTCGACTTCTTGAGGGTCACGGCGGCGCAGACGCCACCGCCGAGAAGTATCAGGGCGGCGGTGCCGAGGGTTTCGCCGACGAAGACGTCGCCGTTGGAGAACGCGGACACAAAGACTCCCTTGTCCATATGGCCCGGAGGGTGGGTGGGGGCAGGCGGCCGGTCGATCGTTGTGCGGGTGAGCGCACTGTGGGAGTGATCTCTCCGGCCATCGTTCGACAATGTCGACCGTCATGCGGAAGCTTCCTCCCCAGGTCGCCCCCACGTCAAGGCAGGGTTACGGAGCTGTGACCCTGACCCCGACGGGTCCGTCGACGTTACCGAGCGGAGCGCCCCGAAACAGGACAAAACGCCAGAGGCGCGGACAGGCCTCCGCCCGTCCGCGCCTCAGCGTGACGAATCGACGGCCCTCCGCGAGCCGCCCGTGGATGTGCTCAGAACCGCCCGGCACCCAGGTCGCGGGAGATCGCCCGCGCCGCGCTGCGCACCGAGGCCACCAGCGAGGGCTTCACGAAGCCGTCCTCGCAGACCCGCTCGACCGCCCCGCTGATGCAGACCGCGCCCACCGGGTTGCGCCGCCGGTCCTGGATCAGCGCGCCGATCGAGGCCACGCCCTCCCAGGTCTCCTCGATCGAGTCCGCCCAGCCGCGCTCCCGGACCAGCGCGCACTCGGCGTCCACGTCGGCCGCCTCGGTCAGCGTGCGCACGGTGTACGACTCGTACGGGCCGTCGCCCAACTCGCCGCGCGCGACCGGGTCGTAGGACACCAGCACCTTGCCCAGGGCGGTGCTGTGCAGCGGCTGCATGGAGCCCACCTCCAGCACTTGCCGGGTGTCGTCCGGCCGGAACACGTGGTGCACGATCAGCACGCCCTGCTGGTGCAGCACGCCCAGGTAGACCGTCTCCCCGGCCGCCCGGGCCAGGTCGTCCGCCCACACCAGCGCCCGCGCCCGCAGCTCGTGCACGTCCAGGTAGCTCTGGCCCAGCCGCAGCAGCTCGGCGCCCAGCTGGTACTTGCCGGTCTCCGGGTCCTGCTCGACGAACCCCTCCTGCTGCAGCGTGCGCAGGATGCCGTGCGCCGTGCCCTTGGCCAGGTCCAGTGCCGTCGAGACCTCGGACAGGCCGAGCCGGCGCTCGCCGCCGGCCAGCAGGCGCATGATCGCGGCGGCCCGGGAAAGCGACTGGATCGGGCCGGGCATGGGAACCTCCGCGCTGACAGGCGGTCGACAATGTCGACCACAGTGGTGACGGGACGAGTCTGCCAGGCCGCCCCGACTCCGTGCACCTTCCCCCCGGGTAACCCGCCCTCGACCCCGTGTTCACCTGCCGTGCGCCCAGGTCCGGGCCAGGGCGTGCACACGCGACCCCGCGCCGGTCCTCACCGCCCCGCGCCGGTCCTCACCGCCCCGCGCCGGGCCTCACCCCGCCCGCGAGGTCAGCCCACCGCCTCCGCGCACTGCGCCCGCAGCACCGTCACCTCCGCCGCCAGCGCCGCGATCCCGTCCGTCCCGACCCGGCAGCAGCCGCCCACCAGCCGCGCGCCGTCCGCGAGCCAGCCGCCCACCCGGGCCGAGCGGAAGGTCGGCTCGCCGCGCCAGCCCCGACGGCCGGCGTCCCAGCTCTCCCCGCTGTTCGGGTAGACCACCACCGGCTTCCCGGTCACCTCGGCGGCCACCGCCACCGCCCGGTCCGCGTCCTGCGGCGTGCAGCAGTTGACGCCCACCGCGACCACCTCGTCCACGTCGGCGGCCAGCGCGAACGCCTCCGCCAGCGGCTGTCCGGCCCTGGTCCGGTCGCCCTCGATGCTGTACGACAGCCAGGCCGGCACCCCAAGCCCGCGCACCAGCCCCAGCAGCGCCCACGCCTCGTCCACGTCCGGCACCGTCTCCAGCGCCAGCACGTCCGGCCGGGCCGCGGCCAGCACCTCCAGCCGCGGCCGGTGGAAGTCCGCCAGCTCCGCGACGCCCAGCCCGTACCGGCCCCGGTACTCCGAGCCGTCCGCCAGCACCGCCCCGTACGGGCCCACCGAGGCCGCCACCCAGCGCCGCCGCCCGCCCGGCTCCGGGCGCGCCGCCTCCCGGGCCAGCTCCACGCTGCTCGCCAGCAGCCGGGCGGCCTGCGCCCGGCCGACCCCGCGGCGCGCGAAGCCCTCGAAGCTCGCCTGGTAGCTCGCGGTTATCGCGACGTCGGCGCCCGCCGCGAAGTACGCCCGGTGCGCCGCCACCACCGCCTGCGGGTCGTCCGCCAGCAGCCGCGCCGACCAGAGCCCGTCCGAGAGGTCGTGCCCGGCCGCCGCCAACTGGTTCGACATCCCTCCGTCGAGCACCAGCGGACCGGCGGCCAGCGCGGCGGCGAAGTCCGGCGGGGGAGCAGTGGGCATGGCGGCCTCCTCGGGCAGAGTTCCTGGTCACAGCCTAGGGGCGGAGACCCCCGCCGGGCAGGAAAACCAATTGCCGCCGGGGAACGCACTCGCTACGTTGTGCTCAGCCCGAGAAGAACGGCCTGATCACAACGGCCGGAACAGACCTCGGACGACGATCCAGCACCGGCACGGCAGGCCCGGTGGCACCGGCGACGACGGAAAGGAGCCCGGCGATGGCAGCGGACGACCAGCCGCCCCCCACCGGGCCCGGGGCCGAGGAGGAGTGGCTCGCCGCGTACGACCCGCGCGCCTACACCCCGGTCGCCGTCACCGTGGACGTGGTCGCCCTGACCTTGCGCCACGGCGGCCTGCACGTCCTGCTCGTCGAACGCGGCGCCCCGCCCTACCAGGGCTGCTGGGCGCTGCCCGGCGGCTTCCTGCGCGCTGGCGAGGAGGGCCTGGACGAGGCCGCCGCCCGCGAGCTCGCCGAGGAGACGGGCCTGCAGAGCGCCTCCGAGGCCGAGACCAGGCTCTGCCGCCTCCACCTGGAGCAGCTCGGCACCTACGGCACCCCCGAGCGGGATCCGCGGATGCACGTCGTCTCGGTCGCCTACCTCGCCTTCGCCCCAGACCTGCCCGACCCCCAGGCCGGAACGGACGCCGCGGCCGCCGCCTGGCACCCCGTCTCCGACCTGGACCTCCGGCCCTGCGGCCGGTCCCGAACCGCCGGTGTGCCCGCCGACACCCACGGGGGTGGCGTCGACGGGCGCACCGGCCCCGGCCCGCTCACGCTGGCCTTCGACCACGCCCGCATCCTCGCCGACGGCCTCGACCGGGTGCGCGCCAAACTCGAGTACAGCCCGCTGGCCACCGCCTTCCTGCCGTACGACTTCACCATCCCCGACCTCCGCGCCGTCTACGAGGCGGTCTGGGACGAGAAGCTCCACCCCGGCAACTTCCACCGCAAGGTGCTGTCCGTGCCCGGCTTCGTCGAGAGCACCGGCACCACCACCGAGCGCGGCGGAGCCCGCGGCGGCCCCCGCGCCCGCACCTACCACGCCGGCGACGCCCGCCTGCTGCACCCCGCGCTGCTCCGCCCCGCCCGCGAAGGCACGGCCGACGACGACGCGGCCGACAGCACGGCCGACGACGCGGGCTCCCACTGAGGGTCCGCGGCCCCCGGCGGCACCCTCGGCCGACCGGGCTACCATCCGGCCATGACCACTGACGAGGCGACGACCGCCGACGAAGCCCAGCAGACCGCCCACCGGCCCTTCTCGCACTGCCACTTCTGCGGTACGCCCTACCCGGCCGACACCCGCGCCTGGCCGCGCACCTGCCCCGGCTGCGCCGAGATCAGCTACCGCAACCCGCTGCCCGTCGCGATCACCGTCCTCCCCGTCACCCGCCCCGACGCCGACCCGGCCCTGGTCGTCATCCGTCGCACCATCGAGCCCGGCTACGGCGAACTCGCCTTCCCCGGCGGCTACATGGACTACGGCGAGAGCTGGCAGCAGGCCTGCGTGCGCGAACTGCACGAGGAGACCGGCATCACCGCCGACCCGGCGGAGGTCACCCTGATCCACACCGCCTCCGACCCCGACGGCCGCTTCGTGATGCTCTGCGGACTGCTCCCGGCCCGCCCGCTCGCCGACCTCCCGCCCTCGCGCCCCACCGACGAGACCGACGGCTGGCTGCTCGCCACCGCCGAAACCCCGCTCGTCTGGGACTTCCACAACGGCGTCCTGCGCCGCTGGTTCAGCGGCGAGTTCACCCCCCGCTGACCCACCGGCCGACCCTGGCGCGGCGGGCGATCACATGGCATGGTCTGCACCGACAGCCCAACCGGACGGGTCTGCCACGAGCGCTCCCGTCCCCACCACCGGCCGGGAGACCACCACCGTGAGCACCCCACCGCAGGACCAGCCGCTCTGGCGCCCCAACCCCGCTCGCGCCGCCGCCACCACCCTGGTGGCCTTCCAGGCCTGGGCCGCCGAACACCACGGCGCCCCGGCCGCCCCGCTCGCCCCGGCCGCCGACGACCAGCAGGCCGCCGAGCGCTACGCGGACCTGCACGCCTGGTCCACCGAGGACCTCGACCGGTTCTGGACCGCGATCACCCAGTGGTTCGACGTCCGCTTCACCCGGGCCCCCGAAGCCGTCCTCGCCGACGCCGCCATGCCCGGCGCCCGCTGGTTCCCCGGCGCCCGCCTCAACTACGCCGAGCACGCCCTGCGCGCCGCCGACGACCCGGCCAACGCCGACCGCCCCGCGATCCTCCACCTCGACGAGACCACCGAGCAGCCGGCCGTCCTCACCTGGTCCGAGCTCCGCCGCCAGGTCGGCTCGCTCGCCGCCGCCCTGCGCGCCCGCGGCATCGGCCCCGGCGACCGGGTCAGCGCCTACCTGCCCAACGTCCCGCAGGCCGCCGTCGCCCTGCTCGCCACCGCCGCCGTCGGCGCGGTCTGGACCAGCTGCGCCCCCGACTTCGGCGCCCGCAGCGTCCTCGACCGCCTCCAGCAGATCGAGCCCGCCGTCCTCTTCGCCATCGACGGCTACCACTACGGCGGCAAGGACCACGACCGCACCGAGGTCGTCGCCGAGCTGCGCCGCGAACTCCCCAGCCTGCACACCGTCGTGCACGTCCCGCTGCTCGGCGCCCCCGCCCCCGAGGGCGCCCTGCACTGGGACGACCTGGTCGCCGACGACGTGGAGCCGGTTTTCGAGCCCGTCCCCTTCGACCACCCGCTCTGGGTCCTCTACTCCTCCGGCACCACCGGCCTGCCCAAGGCCATCGTCCAGAGCCAGGGCGGCATCCTGCTCGAACACCTCAAGCAGGCCGGCCTCCACCTCGACCTCGGCCCCCGGGACCGCTTCCTCTGGTACACCTCCACCGGCTGGATGATGTGGAACTTCCTGCTGGCCGGCCTCCTCGTCGGGTCCACGATCGTCACCTACGACGGCAGCCCGGGCCACCCCGACACCGGCGCCCTCTGGTCCGTGGCCGCCCGCACCGGCGCCACCGTCCTCGGCACCTCCGCCGCCTACGTGATCGCCAGCCGCAAGGCCGAGCTCCACCCCGGCCGCGACCTCGACCTGTCCGCCGTGCGCTGCATCGGCACCACCGGCTCCCCGCTCCCGCCGGACGGCTTCCGCTGGATCTACCAGGAGGTCAAGGAGGACGTCTGGCTCGCCTCCGTCAGCGGCGGCACCGACGTCTGCTCCTGCTTCGTCGGCGGCGTCCCCACCCTCCCGGTGCACCTCGGCGAGATCCAGGCCCCCTGCCTCGGCGCGGCCGTCGAGTCCTGGGACGTCCAGGGCCATCCGCACACCGACACCGTCGGCGAACTCGTCGTCACCAAGCCCATCCCCTCGATGCCCACCGGCTTCTGGAACGACCCCGAGGGCACCCGCTACCACGACAGCTACTTCGACATGTACCCCGGCGTCTGGCGCCACGGCGACTGGATCACCGTCACCTCCCGGGGCACCGTCGTGATCCACGGCCGCTCCGACTCCACCCTCAACCGCCAGGGTGTCCGGATGGGCTCCTCGGACATCTACGAGGTCGTCGAGCGCCTCCCCGAGATCGCCGAGTCCCTGGTCATCGGCCTGGAGGAGCCCGACGGCGGCTACTGGATGCCGCTGTTCGTCGTCCTCGCCCCCGGTGCGGAGCTGAACGACGACCTGATCGGCCGCATCCGCACCTCGCTGCGCACCGAGCTCTCCCCGCGCCACGTGCCCGACGAGGTCATCGCCGTCGACGGCCTCCCGCACACCCTCACCGGTAAGCGGATCGAGGTCCCGGTCAAGCGCATCCTCTCCGGCACCCCGCTGGAGCAGGCCGTCAACCCCGGCTCCGTCGACCGCATCGAGCACCTGCGCTTCTTCGAGCGGCTCCGCCTCGACCGCCAGGCCTGACCGGCCCCGGGGCACACGAAAGGGGCGCCCCCACCGTCCTGGTGGGAGCGCCCCTTTTCATGTCGCCGCGTCGGCCGCCCGTCCTACTCGCCGGAGAGCACCTGCTGCGCGGCGGCCCGCGCCTCCTCGGCGCTGTCCGCGGCCCGGGCCGCCTCGGCCGCCCGGCGGCACTGCGCCAGCGTGTACTTGGCGAGCGTGGTCCGCACGTAGGGGATCGAGGCCGCGCCCATCGACAGGCTGGTGACGCCCAGACCGGTCAGCACCACGGCCAGCAGCGGGTCGGCGGCGGCCTCGCCGCAGACCCCGCAGCTCTTGCCGCTCACCCGCGCGGCGTCGGCCGCCGCGGCGACCAGGTCCAGCAGGGCCGGCTGCCACGGGTCCTGGAGCCGGGCCAGCGCACCGACCTGACGGTCGGCCGCGAAGGTGTACTGCGCGAGGTCGTTGGTCCCCAGCGACAGGAACTCGACCTCCTGGAGGATCGACCTGGCGCGCAGCGCGGCCGACGGGATCTCCACCATCGCGCCGAACTTGGCGTCCAGCCCGGCCTCCCGGCAGGCGGCCGCGAAGTCCTTGGCGTCCTTGCGGTCGGCCACCATCGGGGCCATCACCTCGAGGTGCACCGGCAGGCCCTCGGCCGCCTTGGCCAGCGACCGGAGCTGGGTCCGCAGCACCTCGGGGTGCTCGAGCAGGGTGCGCAGACCGCGCACGCCCAGCGCCGGGTTCGGCTCGTCGGCCGGGGTCAGAAAGTCCAGCGGCTTGTCCGCGCCGGCGTCCAGCACCCGGACCACGACCCGGCCCTCGGGGAAGGCCTCCAGCACCTTGCGGTACGCCTCGACCTGCTTCTCGGCGCTGGGCGCCTTCGCCGAGTCGTCCAGGAACAGGAACTCGGTGCGGAACAGGCCGACGCCCTCGGCGCCGTTCTCCAGCGCGGCCGGCACGTCGGCCGGGCCGCCCACGTTGGCGAGCAGCGGCACCCGGTGACCGTCCGAGGTCTGCCCCGGGCCGGAGGAGGCGGCCAGCGCGGCCTTGCGCCCGGCGGCGGCCGCCCGCAGCTCGTCCTGCTTCTCCTGGGACGGCTCCAGCAGGACATCGCCGGAGCTGCCGTCCACCGCGACGACGGTGCCCTCGGCGACCTCGATCGCGCCGGGCAGCGCCACGACGGCCGGCACGCCCATCGCCCGGGCCAGGATGGCGCTGTGGCTGGTCGGCCCGCCCTCCTCGGTCACGAAGCCGAGCACCAGCGTCGG
The DNA here is from genome assembly GCF_042789775.1 of Kitasatospora sp. NPDC056800. Lineage (NCBI taxonomy): Bacteria > Bacillati > Actinomycetota > Actinomycetes > Kitasatosporales > Streptomycetaceae > Kitasatospora > Kitasatospora sp. NPDC056800. The sequence continues at coordinate 13,625 of NZ_JBHUAL010000232.1, forward strand.
GTCGAGCAGCGCGGTGTCGGCCGGCGCCAGGTCCCGCGCGAACAGCACGTACGGTTCGTCGCTGTCCGGCACGCCCGGCATCGGCACGCCGAGCAGCCGGGCCACGATCCGGTTGCGCACGTCGTCCAGGTCGGCGACCCGCCCGGCCAGGTACTCCCCGGCGGAGGCGAGCAGCGCCCGGTAGGCCGCGAACGCGTCGTAGACGCCGCGCTCGGCGCTGCTGCCGACGGCGATCCGGCGGGACACGTCGGCCATCAGCTCGGGGTCCTGCGCCATCAGCGCCTGGGCCTCCAGCACGGCCTGGGCCTCGCCGCCCGCGAGGTTGCCGCGCGCGACGAGGTCGGCGGCGACCGCCTCGACGGCGGCCTGGGCGCGGGCCTGCTCGCGCGGGGCGTCCTCGGTCGGGATCTGGGTGGCCGGGGGCTCCAGCACCGCCGTCCCCATGTGCCGCACCTGGCCGATCGCGACCCCGTGGCTCACGCCCACGCCGCGCAGCGTCTTCTCCATGTCACTGTCTCCGCTGAGATGAGCGGCCCCGCCGGGAACCGCTGTGTGTGGGGGCCGCCCCGTCATCTCGTCCGGGGCGGGTGTCGGAAGGAAGGGGTCAGCTCCAGCTGAACAGCTGCTCGCCGGCCTTGGCCTCGCCGTCCTCCCGCAGGTCGCCGAGCGAGTCGGCGGTGGCCTCCAGCGCCACGATCGGCGAGATCGGCGACTTGCCGGCGGCCTCGACGGCGGCCGGGTCCCACTTGATGACGGCCTGACCACGGGTCACCGTGTCGCCCTTGTTGACGAGCAGTTCGAAGCCCTCGCCGTTGAGCTGAACGGTGTCGATCCCGAGGTGGGTCAGCACACCGTGGCCCTCGGCGTCCACGACGACGAACGCGTGCGGGTGCATGGAGACGACGACACCGTCCACCGGAGCGACCGCCGTGGTCTGCTCGCGAACGGGGTCGACCGCGGTGCCCGGGCCGACCATCGCACCCGAGAACACCGGGTCGGGCACGCCCGCGAGCCCCACGATCTTGCCGGTCAGCGGCGACGTCACAGTGGTCATGGTTGTGCCTCCCAAGTGCAGTACAGCGAGCGGCCGCGAGGAGCGGCGCGACGATCAACTGAAGCCTAATTCATGTCAACTTCGGACAACTGCTGACATTCCCGGGCGAAGACCCCGCCCTTGCCTACCTAGCCGGCCGGCGACTCACCGGCCCGCTAGTGGTCTAGTCCTCTGGCCGATGCGCCGCACTCTACAGGCATCTTGGCGAATCGAGACCATTGCTGTATATGCTCGCGAGAGCAACAAATCATGCCGCCGTCCGAGCGACCCCGGGTGCGCCCCGGTTCGCGCTCCGGCTGCCGACCCGCTATGGTTGGGCGAGTCGCCGCAACTCGGCGGTTAACGCCAGATTTCAGATGCAAAAACCCCCGGTAAACGGAACGGAAAGCATCTGGTAAGCTGGAAACACGAAAGAACGAAGCCCGGAGGGTCCGCTGGAAGGCGGTCCGAAGGAAGCGTCCGTTCCTTGAGAACTCAACAGCGTGCCAAAAGTCAACGCCAGATATGTTGACATCCCCGGCCTCGGTCATTGCGACTG
>NZ_JBHUAL010000233.1:0-14997 GCF_042789775.1 Kitasatospora sp. NPDC056800
CTTCCTTCCCGGAAGCGGCGGGCCGCCGCCGTGTCCGGACCGGGTTCCGCCGCCGTGCGGGCCCGGGTTCCGCGGCGGCGTCCGGACCGGTGCTCCGTCGTCGTGTCCGGCCCCGGCCGGTACCGGCCGTCCTACACTGGCCCGCTGTGAACGAAACACTCGGGGACGCCGCGCTCGTCCTCGTCTTCATCCTGCTGGGCGGGTTGTTCAACGTCGCCGAGATCTCGCTGATCTCGCTGCGCGAGGGCCAGATCCGGACGCTGGAGGCGCACGGCACCCGCCGCGCCGCCCGGGCCGCGCACCTGGCCGCCGACCCCAACCGCTTCCTGGCCGCCGTCCAGGTCGGGGTGACCTGCATGGGCTTCCTGTCCGCCGCCTTCGGCGCGGACACCCTGGCCGGCAAGGTCGCCCCGCTGTTCGTCCGGGCCGGGCTGTCCGAGGGCGTGGCCGCCGCGGTGGCCCTGGTCGGCCTCACCCTGGTGATCAGCTACGCCTCGCTGGTGCTGGGCGAGCTGACCCCCAAGCGGATCGGCCTGCAGCGCGCCGAGTCGATCGCGGTCGTCGCCGCCCCGGTGGTGGACGTGATGTCGGTGGTGCTGCGGCCGGTGATCTGGCTGCTCGGCCACTCCACCAACCTGATGGTTCGGCTGCTCGGCGGCGACCCGACGGCCGGCCGCGGCTCGATGAGCTCCGAGGAGCTGCGCGGCCTGGTCGCCGCCAATACCGAACTCGGAAGCGACGAACGGGCGTTGATCGCCGACGTGTTCTCCGCCGGGGAGCGCCAGCTGCGCGAGGTGATGGTCCCGCGCACCGAGGTGACCTTCCTGGACGCCGAGCGCCCGCTGGCCGCCGTCCGGCACCAGGCCGACACCTCGCCGCACTCGCGCTACCCGGTGGTCGAGGGCAGCGCCGACGCGGTGGTCGGCTTCGTCCACGTCCGCGACCTGTACGGCGCGCGCGGCGAGCAGGCCGTCAAGGTCCGTGACCTGGCCCGCCCGGTGAAGCTGCTGCCCGGCACCAAGCGGGTGCTGGAGGCGATGGGCGAGATGCGCCGGGAGGGCCACCACCTGGCCATCGTGGTGGACGAGTACGGCGGCACCGCCGGGATCGTCACCCTGGAGGACCTGGTCGAAGAGGTGATCGGCGAGATCCGGGACGAGTACGACAGCCCGGCGGCCGCCCCCACCCGGCGGCTGGCCGGCGGCGGCATGGAGCTGGACGGTCTGCTCAACCTCGGCGACTTCGCCGAGGAGACCGGCGTCACCCTGCCCGAGGGCCCGTACGAGACGGTGGCCGGCTGCCTGGTCGCCGCGCTCGGCCGGCTGCCCCGGGACGGCGACCAGGTGCGGGTGCCCGTCGAGGGGGGCGGCGGGGTGCTGCTGACGGTGGCCAAGGTCGAGGGCCGGCGGATCGCCCGGGTGGGGGTGAGTGCGGTCACACTGGCCGAGCCCGCGGGGGCGGAGGTTTCCTGAGCGGTCGGTGGAACTGGAAGAATGGCCCGCATGGTCAACGCAGCGGTCACTGGTCCGGTCAAGGACCGTCCCCGGGTGCTCTCCGGCATCCAGCCCACTTCCGGCTCGTTCCACCTCGGCAACTACCTGGGCGCGGTGCGCCAGTGGGTCGACCTGCAGAAGGACAACGACGCCTTCTACATGGTCGTCGACCTGCACGCGATCACGGTGCCCCAGGACCCGGCGACGCTGCGCGAGAACACCCGGGTCTCCGCCGCCCAGCTGCTCGGCGCGGGCCTGGACCCGGACCACTGCACGCTGTTCGTCCAGTCGCACGTGCCCGAGCACGCGCAGCTCGCCTGGGTGATGAACTGCCTCACCGGCTTCGGCGAGGCCTCGCGGATGACCCAGTTCAAGGACAAGTCCTCCCGGTACGGCGCCGAGGGCACCACGGTCGGCCTGTTCACCTATCCGATCCTCCAGATCGCGGACATCCTGCTCTACCAGGCCGACGCCGTCCCGGTCGGCGAGGACCAGCGCCAGCACGTGGAGATCACCCGCGACATCGCCGAGCGCTTCAACACCCGCTACGGCCGGACCCTCACGGTGCCGAAGCCGTACATCCTCAAGGAGACGGCGAAGATCCAGGACCTCCAGGACCCGGCCGTCAAGATGAGCAAGTCGGCCTCCTCGCCCAAGGGCCTGGTGAGCCTGCTGGACGACCCGAAGGCCAGCGCCAAGAAGTTCAAGAGCGCCGTCACCGACACCGGCACCGTCGTGTCCTACGACGAGGAGGGGAAGCCGGGCGTCTCCAACCTGCTGCGCGTCCACTCCGCGCTCAGCGGCCAGTCGGTCGAGCAGCTGGTCGCGCACTTCGAGGGCAAGATGTACGGCGCCCTGAAGACCGAGCTGGCCGAGCTGTTCACCGAGTGGGTCACCCCCTTCCAGGAGCGCACCCGGCTGTTTCTGGACGACCCGGCCGAGCTGGACCGGGTGCTGGCGATCGGCGCCGAGAAGGCCCGCGAGGTGGCGTCGGTGACGCTGGAGACGGTGTACGACCGGATCGGCTTCCTCCCGGCCGCCAAGCGGTGAATCCCCTCACACGCCTGCCCGGTGGTGACGGCCTCCCCGAGGTCGTCACCATCGGCGTGTCCGTGAGCGTCCCGGACCCGTACGGCACGGCGATCCAGGACGCCCGGGCCGGGCACGGCGACCCGCTGGCCCGGTCGATACCCACGCACGTCACCCTGCTGCCGCCGACCGAGGTGCCCGCGGGGGAGCTGCCGAAGATCGAGGAGCACCTGGCGGCGGTGGCGGCCGCGCACCGGCCGTTCCGGATGCTGCTGCGCGGCAGCGGGACCTTCCGCCCGGTCTCCCCGGTGGTGTACGTCCGGGTCGAGGAGGGCGCGCAGGAGTGCCGGCTGCTGGAGGCGGACGTCCGCTCCGGCCCGCTGGCCCGCGAGCTGGCGTTCCCGTACCACCCGCACGTGACGGTCGCCCACGGTCTGCCGGAGGACGTGCTGGACCAGGCGTACGAGCAGGCGCGCGGCTTCCGGGCGGACTTCCCGGTGCCGGGCTTCGGCCTCTCCCGCTTCGACGCGGACGAGGTCTGGCGGCCCTGGCGGAGCTACCCGTTCGGGTGAACCGGGGCCTGCTCCGGGGCGTGTCCGAGGGTGTGTCCTAGCCCTCCCCGGCCGCCGAGTTCGAGCATCCGGTCGACCACCCGGCGGGCCGCGCCGCCGTCGTCCAGCGCGCAGTGCTCGGCCCGGAAGCGCCGGTAGCGCTCGGCGTAGCCGGGCGGCGGTCCGCCGTCGCCGTCGGCCAGTTCGCGCAGCGCGCCGAGGAGTTCGGCCGACGTGGGCACCAGCGGGCCGGGGGCGTTCGACTCGAAGTCGAAGGAGAAGCCGCGCAGGGTGTCGCGGTAGTGCTCCAGGTCGTAGGTGAAGAAGTACATCGGGCGGCCGGTGATGGCGAAGTCGAACATGATCGACGAGTAGTCGGTCACCAGCACGTCCGCGACCAGCAGCAGTTCCTGCGGGTCGGGGTAGTCCCCGCAGTCGTACAGGAAGCCGTCGCCGGCGCCCGGCAGCGGCTCGCGGACGTGCGCGTGCGGACGGACCAGCAGCACGTGGTCCGCGCCGAGCAGGCGCCGCGCGTGGCCGAGGTCCAGCCGCAGGTCGAGCCGGAACCCGTCGCCGTCGCCGCGCTGCTGGTCCTCGCGCCAGGTCGGCGCGTACAGCACGATCCGCCGGCCCTCGGGGACGCCGAGCCGGCGGCGGACGGCCGCGGCGGCCCGCGGGTCCGGGCGGGCGAGCACGTCGTTGCGCGGGTAGCCGGACTCCAGCAGCTCGCCGCCGTAGCGGAAGGCGCGCCGGAGGATCGGGGTGGCGAACGGGCTGGGGGAGAGCAGCAGGCTCCACTGCGGGGTCTCCCGGTCGAGCGCCCGCAGGTAACCGCGGTCGGCCAGCCAGGGGCTCTCGACGTCGTGGGCGATCCGCTTCAGCAGGGAGCCGTGCCAGGTCTGCACGACGACCTGGCCGGGGCGGCGCTCCAGGAAGTCCGGGAAGTGGGTGTTGCCGACCAGGTACCGGCAGGTGGCCAGCGCGCGGTACCACTCCGGGCTCCAGCTCCGCACCGGGACGACTCCGGGCGGCAGCGCGGCCTGGGCGTCGTCGACCACCCACAGGTGCTCCAACCGGCCGTCCCGGCGGGCGAGTTCGGCGTGCACCGCGCGCGGGGAGTCGGCGTAGCCGCGGCCGCCGAACACGTCGTACAGCACCGCCTCGCGCAGCGGCGCGCGGCGGGCGGCCGGGTAGCGCTCGGTGCGCAGCCGGTGCTGGGTCCAGGCGCTGCGCTCGGTGGCGGTGAGCACCGGGGTGGAGTCCACCACCAGGGTGTCGTGCCACCGGCGTTGCAGCAGGATCCGCTTGCCGCCGGCGGTGGTGGCGGCGGGGACGGCGGTCAGCGCGGCGGGGGCGGCGAGCAGCGGCCGGCCGTCCCCGGGGCGGCCGACCGGCTCCAGCGCGGCCTCCCAGACGCCCTTGCGCAGCGGCAGCGGGACGCCGTCCGAGCCGGTCCGGGTGGCGGGCACCCGGGCCCGGAAGCGGCCGTCCGGGCCGGTGCCGACCGGGGTGCGGACCTCGCTCGCGGAGCCGGGGTGGCGCAGCACCAGCTCCAGTGCCGAGGCCGGGCCCGGGCAGTGGCCGGACAGCTCGAAGCCGCCGTCCCGTACGGCGATCCGGTCGACCAGGCCGGCCGCGGGCTGGACGCAGAGCTGGAGCCGGCCGTCGGCGAGGTGCTTGAGGTAGAGCACCCGGTCCGGGGCGCCGGGCAGCGGGTGCTGGCCGGCCACCGGGCCGCCGCGCTCGTCGAGGCAGGGCTGCACGGCGGCGCCGTCGGGGTACAGCAGTTCGGCGTCCCAGTGCTCCAGCCGGCCGCCGCCCCGCCCGTCGGCGGTGAACGGCCGGTACGGCACCCGGACGGTGAAGGTGTTGCCGGTTCGGGCGAGCGGCCGCTCGACCACCGCGTCGCTCTCCCGGTGGCGTAGCCGCAGCACGGTGCCGGAGGGGCAGGTGTCGGCGACCCCGTCCAGGTCCAGGCCGTCGGGGGCGGGGGCGGCCCGGGTGACCAGGACGGCCGGGCGCTCCAGCCGCAGGTGCAGCCGGCCGTCGGCGAAGAACGGCTGGAGCCGGACGTCGTGGTCCACCCAGTGGGCCGGCGGGTACTCGCCGGACCCGCACCAGTACGGGGCGAGGGCGCCGTACCGGCGGCGCACCCGGGCGGGGCGGGGGCGGGTGAAGAGCGTGGCCTCGATCCGCCAGTCGCCGAGCAGCCAGTGGCCCCCGCGGCGCAGCCGGCCGGGGGCTATCAGGGCGGTGAAGCCGGACCAGTCGTGGTTGTGCTCGGACTGGGCGCTGTCGTCGGTGACCTCGGGCATCCGGCGGGGGCGGGAGCGCAGGTGCAGCGGCGGCTGGGAGCGGTTCTGGTGGCGCAGGGTCAGCCAGGTCCAGGCGGAGCCGGGCCGGCCGGTGTCCTGGCCGTCCGGGCGGGCGAAGCCGGTGAGCTCCAGGCCGCGGCCGTGCCAGCGGGCGCGCAGCAGGCCGAAGGCGACGTCCTCGTCGGCGGCGGGGTGGTCGGCGGCCACCCGGGGGGCGGCGTGCGGCAGGACCAGCCGGGTGAGCACAGGCATGGCGGTGGGAGCCCTTCGGGAGGGAGATCCACATCCCATCCAGAAATGGCGCCGGGGTCAATTGCACGCTTTTTCGAATGCCCCGGGGAATGCTTTTTCGGGAACGCCGGTTCGACATTCGAAATCGGTTTTCCGGTCGTTTCCGGATCCGGCTCCGGAAGCGCACGGGCGCCCGGCACCGATCGGTGCCGGGCGCCCGCCGGATCGTGCGCGGGGGCTACTCCTTGCGGAGCATCGCGTCGACCACCCGGATGGAGGCCTTGCCGTCGTCCAGGTCGCAGTACGCCTCGCGGAACGCGGCGGCCCGGTCCGCGTACTCGGCCGCGACCTCGTCCACCCGGCCGAGCACGGAGAGGAGCTCCTCGGAGGTGGCCGGCATCGGGCCGGGCGCCTCGGCCTCGAAGTTCAGGCTGAAGCCGCGCAGGTTGTCGCGGTAGTGCTCCAGGTCGTAGGTGAAGAACACGATCGGCTTGCCGGTCGACGCGAAGTCGAACGCGCTCGCCGAGTAGTCGGTCACCAGGACGTCGGCGATCAGCAGCAGCTCCGCCATGTCGGGGTAGGTGCCGACGTCCCAGATGTAGCCGTTGCCGGCGCCCGGGATCTGGCCGCACATCAGGTGGTGCCGGCGCACCAGCAGCACCTGGTCGTCGCCGAGCGCGGCCCTGGCCGCCGCCAGGTCGATCCGCAGGTCGATCTGGTAGCCGTCCTGCGGCCGGCGCCGGTCCTCGCGCCAGGTCGGCGCGTAGAGCACGACCTTCTTGCCCTCGGGCAGGCCGAGCCGCTCCCGGACCTGCTCGGCGGTCTTCTCCCGGTCGGTCGCGAACAGCAGGTCGTTGCGGGGCGAACCGCTCTCCAGGATCTCGCCCTTGAAGTCGAAGGCGCGCCGCAGCACCGGGGCCGACCAGCGGTTGCCGGCCACCAGCAGGCTCCAGTTCGGGACTTCCCGGGCCAGGCTCCTGAGGTACTTGGAGTCGGTGAACCAGACCTTCTCGAAGTCGAAGCCGATCTGCTTCAGCGGAGTGCCGTGCCAGGTCTGGACGACCACCTGGTCGGGGCGGCGGACGAAGAAGTCGGGCAGGTGGGTGCTGGCCACGACGTACTTGGCGGTGGCCAGCGCCTCGTACCACTCCGGGCTGCGGTACCGGAGCGCGGTCGCGCTCTGCGGCAGCTCGGCCTGCATGTCGTCGTTGCCCCACAGGTGCTCCAGCGGCAGGCCGCGGCGGACCAGCTCCTCGTGCACCGCCCGGGGCGAACCGGAGTACGTGCCGTACTTGCCGGTGTGGTACAGCACCGTGTCGCGCACCGGCAGCCGGCGGGCGGCCGGGTAGTCCACGCTCTGCAGCTGGCGCTGGCGGTAGCGGGCCCCCTCCTCGGGCAGCAGCACCGAGTGCGACTCCAACGACAGGGCGTCGTGGTCGCGGCGCTCCAGCAGTATCCGCTTGCCGCGGGACTCCACCTCGACCGGCAGGACGTCGAAGCAGTCCGGGGTCACCAGCGCGGCGGCGTCCGGCAGTTCGGGCACCGGCACGCCGACCGGGCGGAAGACGACGTTCCAGGTGCCCCGGGAGAGCGGCACCCGGCCGGCGAAGGAGGCCGTCGGCACGGCGGGCAGCGCGGTGCGGAAGCGGCCGTCGGAGATCTCCACCGGGTAGGCGTGCTCCTCCTCGCGCCACTCGTGACGGACCACCAGCTCCCAGCGGTGCGCGCCGGGCAGCGGGAACGAGCCGCTCAGCAGGAAGCCGTCGGCGCCGCGCGAGGACACCTCGTCCACCAGCGGCTGGAGCACCTGGTCGGTGAACTGGAGGTGCCCGTGGGGGGAGGGCTTGGAGTAGAGCGCCCGGCGCTCGGCGACCGGGGCCTGCGGGTTCAGCGCCAGGTGCAGCTGCTCGGGCGCGTTGCGGTCGTCCCAGGCCAGCTGGACGGTGCTGCCGTCGGCCAGCAGCAGCGCGCCGTCCCAGTGGTCGCGGCTGCGCTCGGCGGCCACCGGGTCCAGCTCGGCCCAGGCCTCGCGGACGGCGGTCAGCTCGGCGACCGGGAAGGCCGCGGTGAACGGCTGGAGCGAGCCGACCGGAGCGCCCAGCTCCAGCGGGAAGGTCAGGTGGCGGTCCGACTCGGTGTGGGTGAGCCGCAGCCGCGCCCCGGCGAAGCTCGGGCCGGAGCGGGCCGCGCCCGAGACCTCCAGCCGGTCGCCGTGGGCGGCCAGGCCGGTCACCCGGGCCTTGACCGTCTCCACCCGGAGGTAGACGAAGTTGTCCCGGATCCACGGCACGATCCGCACGTCCGGCTCGACCCAGTGCGACGGGAGGTACAGCGCGCTGTCGCTCCACCCGGCCGAGATCCGGCCCTTGTAGACCCCGCCCTTGCCCGCGCCGGCCACCAGGAGACGCCAGTTGCCGTCCTTCCACTGGCCGCGGTGCTTCAGCTTCTTCGGGTCTATGGCCACGGTGAAGCCGGACCAGTCGCAGCTGTACAGGTCGTGGTGGCAGCTCGCGGTGGCCTCGGGGCTGTACGTCGTCCGCATCGGCACCGCGATGACCCGGCGGCCCTTGGCCTCGCGCAGCACCAGGGTGCGGACCATGTCGTGCTTGCCGGCCGCGCCCAGTTGCTCCGGGTACGCGTGCCCGGTCAGCCGGAGCTTCCCGTCCTCCCAGGTGCTGCGGTACAGCCGGCTGCGGATCACCAGCGAGTTGTCCAGCTTGAGCACCCCGGCCGGCACGCTCTTGCGCCCGCCGCGCAGGAACGGGTAGTCGGCGTACGGGCGCAGCAGGCCGCGGGCCTGGACACCGCCGCCGCTCTCGCGCTCGTAGGTGATCTGCTCGACCAGCTCGTCCATCCGGCCGGACAGGGTCAGGTGGTACTTCAGCCGCAGCGGTGCGCGCAGCCGGGCGACGTGCTCGGCGCCGATCGACCGGAGCAGCCGGCCGACGTGCTGGAGGTAGGCGTCCCGGTACTCCTTGTCCCCTTCGACGAGGGACGAGAAGAACATCGGGATCTCCTCGACGAGGGTGTTCTCGTCGTAGGAGCGCAGGTACTCGGCGAAGCGCGGCTCGGTCTGCTTCGTCAGCCAGGCGCGGACCAGCTCGACCGAGGCGACCCGGTCGATCAGGCCCCTGGGGTTGGTGCGCATCTGCGTGATCGACATCTCGCCGACCTCGCGCTCGCGCCAGTGGTAGATCGGCTCGGAGAGCACGTCCACGCTCTTGGCCAGGTAGTGGTGCGGCACGCTGACCGGCGCGTCCTCGTAGAGGATGCCCTCGGGGTAGAGCAGGCCGGCCGCGTCGAAGAACGAGCGGCGGTACACCTTGTTCCACGCGGTGCGGTCGGTGACCAGCGCCGGGATCTCGGTGATGTGGGTCTTGAGCCTGGTCTCCTTGAACGGCTTCAGGTGGCCGCCGGACTGGTAGTAGCCCACGGCGCGGAAGCGCAGCACGTTGCCGGTGCAGAAGTCCGAGCCGGTCTCGTCCAGCGTGTTGATCATCAGCTCGTACGCGCTCGGCGGCATCGAGTCGTCGCTGTCCACGAAGCAGAGGAACTCGGAGTCCGGGTCGATGTGCCGGATGCCGGTGTTGCGGGCCGCGCCGAGGCCCTTGTTCACCTGCCGGACCAGCCGGAACCGGGAGTCCTGGGCCGCGTACGCCTCGGCGAGCGCCGCGCTGCCGTCCTTCGAACCGTCGTCGACCATGACGCACTCGAAGTCCGTGAAGGTCTGGGCGGCGATCGAGTCGAGGCATTCGACGAGGTAGCGCTCGACGTTGTAGATCGGGACGACGATGGAGAGGCGGGGAGCCATCGGCTACGCAGGCCTTTCTCTGGAGGAGCGTGGCAGCCCGTACGGGGTCTGACCGCACTTGGATCGGTGCGTACGTGCGCCCCCGATCCTACCTCCGGGGACCTCGCCCACCCGGGGACCACTACGCTGGGTCCGTGTCCCGTTTCAGCGTGATCGTCCCCGTGTACCAGGTCCAGGACTACCTCGCCGAGTGCCTCGATTCGGTGCTCGGCCAGGACGGCCCGGACGTCGAACTGATCGCGGTGGACGACCGCTCCCCGGACGGCTGCGGCGCGATCCTGGACGGGGCCGCCGCCGCCGACGCCCGGGTCCGGGTGCTGCACCTGCCGGAGAACGTCGGCCTCGGCCGGGCCCGCAACGCCGGCCTGGAGGTCGCCACCGGGGACTACGTGGTCTTCCTCGACAGCGACGACACGCTGACCCCCGGATTGCTGAAGAGCATCGACGAGCGGCTCACCGCCACGGGTGACCCGGACATCCTGGTTTACGACTACGCCCGCACCTACGCCGACGGCCGGATCACCCGGGCCGCCTCCGCGCACGTCTTCGGCGCCGCCTCCCCGGACGTCTTCGACCTCGACGCCCGCCCCGACCTGCTCGACCTGCTCCAGGTCGTCTGGAACAAGGCCTACCGCCGTGATTTCATCACCGAGCAGCGGCTGGTCTTCCCGGCCGGCTACTACGAGGACACCCCCTGGACGTACCCGGCGCTGCTCGCCGCCGCCCGGATCACCCTGCTCGACCAGGTCGGCGTGCACTACCGCCAGCGCCAGGAGGGCGGCAACATCCTGGCCACCGCCAGCCGCAAGCACTTCGACGTGTTCGCCCAGTACGACCTGGTCTTCGCCTTCCTCGACGGCCGCCCCGACCTGGACCGCTGGCGCCCGGTCGTCTACGGCCGGATGCTGCACCACCTCAACACCGTGGTCTCCAAGCCCGGCCGGGTCCCGCCCGGCGACCGCCGCGAGTACTTCCGCCGGGCCGCCGAGCACTGCGCCCGGCTGCGCCCGGCCGGCTACCGGCCGCCGGCCGGCGTGGACGGCGTGCGCACCGAGCTGCTCAGCCACGGCCGCTACGGCGCCTACCAGGCCGTCCGGGCCCTCGCCAAGGCCCGGCGACTCGTCAAGCGCTGAGCGCGAACTGACGCCCGTTCGGGGGACGGACCGGCTATAACCGGTAGGTGGACTTCCTGACCCGCCTGCCGGTCGTCGGCCCGCTCGTGGCCCGGGTGCTGCGCAGCCGCCCGTACCGGGTGTACGAGTACTTCTCCGCCGCCCGGGGCAACCGGCTGGCCGGCGCCGTCACCTTCTTCGGCTTCCTCGCGCTCTTCCCGCTGCTCACGGTGGGCCTGGCGGTCGCCGCCGCGACACTGAGCGACAGCCGGGTCCACGAGCTGCAGGAGCACATCTCCGACCAGCTGCCGGGGCTCTCGGACGCGCTCAACCTGCCCGCCCTGGTGGCCAACGCGGGCACCGTCGGACTGGTCGGCGGGGCGCTGCTGCTGGTCTCCGGCCTCGGCTGGGTGGACACCATGCGCACCTCGATCCGCGACCTGTGGCAGCTGCCCCAGGAGGAGGGCAACCCGGTCCTGCGCAAGGGGTGGGACGTGGCGGTGCTGGCCGGCCTCGGCCTGGTGTCGCTGTTCTCGCTGGCCACCTCCGCCGCCGGCACCACGCTCGCCGGCCGGATCGCCGACGCGATCGGCCTCAACAGCGGGTACCTGCTGACCGCGGTCGGCGTGCTGATCGCCATAGCGTGCGACATGCTGCTCTTCGCCTACCTGCTGGCGCCCTTCCCCGGGATCACCGACCAGCGCCGGCGGGACCTGGTGCAGGCCGCGCTGATCGGCTCGGTCGGCTTCGAACTGCTGAAGCTGCTGCTCGCCTCCTACCTGGGCTCGGTCGCCGGACGGAGCCTGTACGGGGCGTTCGCCACCCCGGTGGCGCTGCTGCTGTGGATCAACTTCGTCTCCCGGCTGCTGATGTACTGCGTGGCCTGGACGGCGACGGCGGACCCGGTGGCCGCCCGGGACCGGACCAGGGCGCACGGGCGGGCGCTGCTGGAGGCGGCCGACGAGGCGGAGGCGGCGGCGGAGGCGGACGCGGCGGAGCGGGCCGCCCGGTCCGAGCAGCGGAAGAAGGAGAAGGAGCAGGAGAACGGGGAGGGCGAGGACGAGGGCGAGGGGAGGGCCCGGCCCCGGGACTGAGGCCGAGCCCTCCCACCCGTCGGCGGGTCAGCCGGCGGAGCGGCGCCGCAGCAGCACCAGCGAGCCGTACCCGGCCGCGGCCCCGGCCAGCACCACGGCCGACCAGCCGCCGAGGCCGAGCCCGCCGCGGGTGCCCATCGCCGCGGTCGGGGCGGTGGTGGCCGCGGGGTGCGGCGGCGGTGCGGGCGTGCCCTCGGCGCCGCCGGCCTGGCCGGTCGGCTCGGCGCCGCCGGGCGGGAGCTCGTCGACCAGCCTGCCGACCGGCTGGACCTTGCCGGCCGCGGCGAAGCCCCAGTCCAGCAGGGCGGCCGTCTCGTCGTACACCCGCTGGTAGCTGGCCGGGTGCATCACCGTCACCAGCAGGGTGCGGCCGTCGCGCTCGGCGGCGCCGACGAAGGTCGAGCCGGCGTTGGTGGTGGTGCCGTTCTTCACCCCGATCAGGCCGGGGTACTTGCCCAGCAGCCGGTCGGTGTTGGCGATCCCGAAGCTGCCGCGCTGGCCGGTGTTCCGGTCGACGGCGCCCGGGAACATCGCGTCCCGGGTGGCGCAGTACGTCCGGAAGTCCGCGTTGCGCAGGCCGGCCCGGGCGAACAGCGACAGGTCGTAGGCCGAGGAGACCTGGCCGTCCATGTCGTAGCCGTCCGGGGAGATCACCCTGGTGTCCCGGGCCTGGAGCGCGTCGGCGCGCGCCTGCATCTCGGTGACGGTCTGCTGGACGCCGCCGTTCATGTGCGACAGGACGTGCACCGCGTCGTTGCCGGAGCTCAGGAACACCCCGCGCCACAGGTCCTCGACCCGGTAGTCCAGGTTCTCCTTGATGCCGACCAGGCTGCTGCCGGGGCCGATCCCCTGGATCTCCTCGTCGGCCACCCGGTGCACCGCGTTGCGGTCGAACTTGGGCAGCACGGTGTCCGCGAAGAGGATCTTCAGGGTGCTCGCCGGGGGCAGCCGCAGGTGCGGGTTGCTGGCCGCCAGCACGTCGCCCGACGCCGCGTCGGAGACTATCCAGGACTGGCCGGTGAGGTCGGAGGGCAGCGGCGGGGCACCCGCCATCGGGGCGACCTGGACCCCGGGGAGCCCGAGCCGCTCGCCGCCGACCGCGGCCGACGGGGGCGGCTGCTGCGGGGTCGCGCCCGCCGGGGCGGCGAGCAGGACCGGGAGGGCCGCGGTGACCGCGGCGCACAGGCGCGCGAACGTGAGTCGGGGTGTGGGCACCAGCTGACCGTACCCACTCGGGGCTCCCGCTGCCCTCCCCCCGGAGCCCGTCCTCCGCAGGAGGGGCCCGCCGTACGCCGATCGGCGGCCCGCGCATACTGGGGACGCACACCGCCTTCACAAGCCGAGGACCCCCATGAAGCTCAGCCGTCGCACCTCCTGGTTCCTGACCGCCTTCGGGGTCTGGTCGATCATCATCTGGACGACCTTCGTGAAGAACCTCTGGAAGGACTCCGGCGGCCAGGCCTTCACCAACGGCGACCACTCCCAGCCCACCGCCTTCTTCTGGGTCCACCTCCTCCTCGCCGTCACCTCCTTCGCCCTCGGCATCGCGGTCGGCGCCATCGGCCTGCGCGGCCTGCGCGCCACCCGCCGCACCCCGGCCACCGACTGAAAATCCCCGTTGCCTCGGTCGGACCCCACTGGCAAGATCCTCACGGCTCGCACAGAAGAGCTACAGGACGACACCAGGGGTGGGGATTCGATGAGGAACACGTACGTGCGCAGACTCGGCGGGGTGGCCGCGGCCGCCGTGGCCGCGGGTCTGCTGACCACGCCCACGGCGGCCGTGGCCGACACGGCGCCGGCCGTCCTCGGCACCAGCCAGGGTGGCGACTACCGCAGCGAGGCCTGCGACTCGACCACCGCTCCGGGCTGGGTCGGCTGGACCAACTACGGCCCGACGCTCACCGCGAACGTCGCCGGCACCGGCGCCCGGTTCGCCGTCAGGGACGAGACCACGGGCACCGACCCGGTGTTCACCGACGAGGCCCAGGCCTACGCCCAGCAGGCCAAGACCGTGGTCCGCGGTCTGGTGGACGGGCACAGCTACGCCTGGCACGCCTGGGCCCTCCAGGGGCAGCAGGCCTCCGCCCCGTCGGCGGACTGCCGCTTCACGCTGGACACCACCCCGCCGACCGCCACGGTCTCCTCGCCGGACTTCCCGGACGGCGGTCCAGCCACCAAGTACGCGGGCCAGAAGGCGACCTTCGTCATCAAGACCGCCGACCAGGCCCCGACCGGTGGCGCGGGCTCCGGCGTCGCCTGTGTCCGGTACGGCTTCGACTACCTCGGCGTGGGCGGATGCGACTCGCGGAACGCGGTCAAGCCGGCCGCCGACGGGACGGTGACGCTCGACCTCAAGGTCCTGAGGTGGGGCACCAACACGCTCAACGTCCAGGTGCTGGACAACGTGAGCAACGTCGCCAACGCGTCCTTCACCTTCTACGCCCCCTCGAACCCCAACCCGCCGAAGACCTTCGGCGACGTCGACGGGGACGGTGTTGCGGACATCCTGCTGCCCGACGCGCAGGGCAATCTGCAGTACATCGGCGTGAACGCGTCCGACACCACTCCCAACGCGACGATCCGGGCGCTCGCCTCGCCCGATCACAACGGCTGGGCGTCGTACCAGGTCATCCACCGCGGCTGGTCGAACGACCACGCGCCGTCCTCGGACGACCTCTTCCTCTACCAGCCCGGGTCGGACTACCTCTACCTGTACCGGAACTCCGACTACGGATCGTTCTCCGGGAGCATGATCGGCGCCAGGCGTCCGAGCACCTGCGTGGACGGGGCGGGCGCGCAGACGGCGTGCCCGGCGGACTTCGCCGACGACTGGTCGAAGGCGGAGCAGATCGTCGCGTTCGGCCCGGCGGCCGGCGGCTTCGGTCCGTCGCTGGTGACGCTGGAGGACGGCAACCTCTGGCTGCACGCCGGAGGCGACTTCGCGTACGGCTGGGCGAAGGCCCGCAAGCTCACCACCACCGGCGACTGGGCCGGCTACGACCTGATCGCCCCCGGTCCGGACGCGGCCGGGAACCTCGCCCTCTGGGCGCGCGACCGGGCCACCGGCGAGCTGCACGCGTACCCGGTCCCGAAGCAGGCCGACGGCAGCTTCGACTACTCCGCCCTCGCCGACCCGAAGGCGGACGTCGTGGCCACCGGCTTCACCACCGCCGCCTACCCGACGCTCGGCAGCTCGGGCGACGGTGACGGGGACGGCAAGCCCGACCTGTGGGCCGTCACTCCCGACCGGCACCTGGTGACCTTCAGCGGCTGGTCCGCGCCGAAGGACCTCGGCGCCCTGCGCTGACCCGGCACGACGGAACGGCGAAGGCCCCCGCCCGATCCGAGGATCGGGCGG
>NZ_JBHUAL010000234.1:0-14981 GCF_042789775.1 Kitasatospora sp. NPDC056800
GGCGCCGGACAGTCCCCGGTGCCCCTGGTGAACTGGACCGCGCTCAGCGCCGGCCTGTTCGACGACAACCGCTCCGCCTACCTCAAGACCCGGCCGGACTGGGACCCGCGCGCGCTCAAGGCCTCCTGCCCGGACGGCACCCGGCTGATCGGCCTCAGCCACGGCGGCGACAACGGCCTGTGCACGGACGTCACGAAGCCGGACCTCTGGGACGCCGGCCACGCGTACGTCGTCGACCACGGCGGCACCTACGTGACCACCGACTGGGCACCCGGCTACGCCAAGGCCCAGTGCCCGGCCGGCTCCGTCCTCACCGGCTACAGCCGCAACGGCCGCACCATGGGCGCGCTCTGCGCCAAGTCCGCGGCCCCGCTGGGGACATCGACCCGCACGCTCTGGTTCGACAAGGGCGACAACCGCCCCACCGCGGCCGCCGGCGGCGACTTCTCCTACGGCTTCGCCAAGGGCCAGTGCGCCAACGACGAGGTCGCCGCGGGCCTGGCCTACACCCAGCCCTGGTGGCAGCTCTGGGCGGCCCGCCCCTACGCGCTGCTCTGCCAGAAGCTCGCCTGACGGTGAGGACGTGACGTGGTGATGCCCGCCGGGGCCATCACCACGTCACACCGCCGTTCCGTGGACAACCGCCCCGTGGTGACACGGGGCGGTTGTCCTGTGTCCGGGGCGGGCGCGACCATCACGGTGATCGACATGTGCGGCAAGGTGGCGCTCGCCGAGCACTCCGAGGTGTGGCCGCCGAACCGCCTCACCGCCGTCCCGGGGCGGTGGTGATGCCCGAACCGGAGACGGTGTCCTGACGGGTTGTCGAACCTGTGTCGGGTGGGTTCTACTCGCGTGGAGCGAGCGTCCGTCCGCTCACGCCAGAGCCTGCCAAGGGGGTACCTGTTGAACGATGTTCCGGATCTCGGGCCGATGCCCCGGCGGGTCACCGTCAGTGCCGAACAGGCGGGGCGGCTCGTGGCCGAGCAGTTCCCGCAGTGGGCCGCACTGCCTGTGACGGCTGTGGAGAACGGCGGCTGGGACAACCGGACCTTCCACCTGGGCGAGGACATGGTGCTCCGCCTGCCCAGCGCGGAGGAGTACGCCCTGGCCGTGGAGAAGGAGCACCGTTGGCTGCCCGAGCTGGCATCGGCTCTCCCGCTGCCGATCCCGGTGCCGCTGGCGAAGGGGAGTCCTGGTGCGGCCTACCCGTTCGCGTGGTCGGTCTACGGGTGGATCGACGGCACGCCCGCGACGTTCGAGTCGGTCGTCGATCCGATCGGCTTCGCCGGGGGCCTGGCCGACTTCGTCGCCGCGTTGCGGGGCGTCGATGCCTCGGAAGGGCCGCAGCCCGGCAAGCACAACTGGTTCCGTGGCGCGACGCTGCGGACGTACGAGGCGCAGGCGCTCGGTGCGCTGGACGGGCTGCGCGGCCACGTCGACGTCGCGTCGGCACACGAGCTGTGGGCTCAGGCGCTCGCGGCGCGGTGGGACGGGGCCGACGTCTGGTTCCACGGCGACCTCGCCAAGGGAAACCTGCTCCTTGAGGACGGACGGCTCGCCGCCGTCATCGACTTCGGTACGTGTGGCGTGGGGGACCCGGCTTGCGACCTCGCGATCGCGTGGACCCTGCTCTCGGCCGACGGCCGCGACCTGTTCCGGAAGCGGCTGGGCGTCGACGACGCCACGTGGGCGCGCGGACGCGGCTGGGCGCTGTGGAAGACGCTCGTCTCGTGCGCCAACAGCCTGGGCGAGGACGGCGCTGACGCCCGTGACACGCGCCGCGTGCTCTCGGGGATCCTCGCCGATCGAGGCTGAGGGGCCGTAGGCAGCCGTCAGACGGGCGGGTTGGGGCGGGTGAGCCCGCGGTCGTAGGCGAAGATCACGGCTTGGACGCGGTCGCGGGCGCCGATCTTGGCCATCACGCGGCTGACGTGGGTCTTGACGGTCGACTCGGCGAGCACGAGGCGGCTCGCGATCTCGTTGTTGCTCCAGCCCTGGGCGACGGCGACGAGGATCTCGCGCTCGCGGTCGGTGAGGGCGTTCAGCCGGCTGTCCTCGACGGGGGCGGCGCCCGGCGGCCGGGTCGGCAGGTGGTGGGCGTACGCGTCGAGGAGGCGCCGGGTGATGGCGGGGGCGACGACGGCGTCGCCGACCGCGACGGCGCGGATCCCGGAGAGCAGCTCCTCGGGGCGGGCGTCCTTGAGGAGGAAGCCGCTGGCGCCGGCCCGCAGGGCGGAGTGGGCGTACTCGTCGAGGTCGAAGGTGGTCAGGACGAGGACGCGGGAGCGGCCGCCGGTGGCGACGATCCGGCGGGTGGCCTCGATGCCGTCCATGCCGGGCATGCGGATGTCCATGAGGACGACGTCGGGCCGCAGGTCGGCGGTGAGCCGGACGGCCTCGGCGCCGTGGGCGGCCTCGCCGACGACCTCGGTGTCGGGTTGGCTCTCCAGCAGCATGCGGAAGCCGTACCGCTGCAAGGGCTGGTCGTCCACGATGAGGAGGGTGGTCACGCGGGGCCGCCTGTCGGGTCGGGGGTGAGGTCGAGTACGGCCTCCACGGTCCATCCTGCCCCGGGCCCGGGGCCCGCCGTGACGGTGCCGCCGTACAGGGCCGCGCGTTCCCGTATGCCGGCGAGGCCGTGGCCCTCGCGGGGCGGCCGGCCGGGGGCGGACGGCGGAGGGCCGTCGGGCGGGCCGCTGTCCCGTACGCGCACCCGCAGCCGGTCGTCCCCGGAGGTGAGGGTGACGTGGGCCCGGGTGCCGGGGCCGGCGTGCTTCAGGGTGTTGGTGAGCGACTCCTGGACGATGCGGTAGGCCATCAGCTGGACCCCGCGGTCGAGGGCGTCGAGGTCCCCGGCGGCCGTGTACACCACCTGGGGCCCGGCCGCGCGGATGCGGGCGCACAGCCCGTCGACGTCGGCGATGCCCGGCTGCGGGGTGAGTTCGGCGTCCTCGCCCTGGTCGCGCAGGACGCCGAGCATCCGCCGCAGCTCGCCGAGCGCCTGGCGGCTGGTGTCGCCGATCAGCAGCAGCGCCTCGCGTCCGCGTTCGGGGGAGGCCTCGGCCGCGTAGGCGCCGCCGTCGGCGAGGGTGACGATGACGGACAGGTTGTGGCCGATGATGTCGTGCATCTCCCGGGCGACCCTGGTGCGCTCGGTGACGGCGGCCAGCCGGCTGCGCTGGTCGCGCTCGATCTCCAGCCGGGCCGCGCGTTCCCGCAGCCCGGCGAGCTGGGCGCGGCGGATCCGCACCGCGATGCCGAGGGCGACGGCCGCCGTCGCGGCGCTGAACAGGAAGAACAGCGCGTCGCCGACGGGCAGCCCGGAGGACACCTCCGCGGCGACCAGGGTGCTCGCCGCGGCCATGGCCGCGCACGCCCAGGCCAGGTGCCGCAGGCTCCCGTGCAGGGCCAGGCTGTAGAGGGCGACGAGCAGGGCGGCGTCGGCCCGCAGTGCCGCGCCCGTGGACCACTGGACGACGAAGACGGTCATGATGGCCGCGAACGCCGCCGTCGGGCGCCGCCGGCGCCAGAGCAGGGGCAGGACGAGGCCGGCCTGGAGGGCGAGGGTCGCGGCCAGGGGCAGCCGGGTGAAGTGGATCCGGTGCTCGCGCGCGTGGTCGGCGTCGCCGTGGAGGAGGTCCGGGAGGCCGAACGCCAGGAGGACCACGACGACCACGGCGGTGTCCAGGACCCACGGGTGGGCGCGGTCGGCCTGCCGGACCCGCTGGCCCAGGCGGGCCAGGCGCGCGAAGGCCGGGTGGGAGGGGAGCGGGTCTGGCGCGGGCGGCGGCGCGGACGGGACCGGTCCCCGGCTGTCGAGGTGGCTCACGGTCGTCACCTGTCGTACGAGGGAGGGGCGGGGCTGCGGCACCCGGTGGACCGGGTGCCGCACCGGAGTCTCTCAGACGTCGCTGCGCACGAGTCGCACCGCTGCGCCGGCCAGGGCGAGCACCGTCCACAGGAGGAAGACCGCCAGCCCGGCGGCGGGCGACAGGGTGGTCGAGTCGTGGTGCAGGGCGAACATCGCCTCGCCCGCGTGGCTGGGCAGGTACGGGCTGATGTGGCTCTGCCAGGAGGTGGGGAGCAGCGAGACGAGGCCGGGGACCAGCATCAGGGTGGCCACCAGGACGGAGATGCCGCCGGCCACGGAGCGCAGCAGCGCGCCCAGGGCGACGCCGATCACGCCGACGAGGGCGAGGTAGAGGCCCGCGCCGAGCAGTCCGCGGACGGCGCCGGCGCTGGAGAGGTCCATCGCCACGCGGGTGCCGGACAGGATGCCGCTGTCGGTGAGGAAGGCGACGAACACGCCGACGGTGCCGAGCAGCAGGGCGATCACCCCGTACACGGCGGCCTTGGACCAGAGGACCGGCAGGCGGCGCGGCACGGCGGCCAGGGTGGAGCGGATCATGCCGGTCGAGTACTCGCCGGCGGCGATCAGCACGCCGAGGACGCCGAGCGCGAGCTGGGCGAAGTTGGTGCCGAACAGGGACAGGCTCAGGGCGGTGGCATCGGAGAAGTCCCGGTCCAGGTGCCGGCCGGAGTCGAGCCTGGACTTGAACTGGACGGCGGCGATCAGGCCGAACGCGACCAGGAACAGCAGGGCCAGGCCGAGGGTGATCCAGGTGGAGCGCAGGGACCACAGCTTGGCCCACTCCGAGCGGAGCACGCGCGCGGCGGTGACCTTGTAGACGGGGCGCTCGGGCCCGGGGCCGGCGGGCGTGGCGGTCTGGCTCGGTGCGAGGGTGCTCATGCCGCGCTCCTCGGGGTCTCGACAGTGGCAGTGGTGGTGGCGCCGTGGTACTCGACGGCGTCCCGGGTCAGGTCCATGAACGCCTGCTCCAGGGAGACCGTGCGGGTGGCGAGTTCGAACAGGGCGATGCCGTGCGAGGCGGCGGTCAGGCCGATCTCGCGGGCGGTGCGGCCGGTGACGAGGAGTTCCTCGGAGCCGGAGCGGCCGGAGATCTCCACGCCGGGGCCGGCGAGCAGGGTGCGCAGCCGGGCCGGGTCGGCGCTGGCCACCGTGACGGCGTCGCCGCCGGCCTCGCGGACCAGCTCCTGGACGGTGGTGTCGGCCAGCAGGCGGCCCCGTCCGACGATGATCAGGTGGTCGGCGACGAGGGCGACCTCGCTCATCAGGTGGGAGGAGACGAAGACGGTGCGGCCCTCGGCGGCGAGCGAGGTGAGGAGGTTGCGGATCCACAGGACGCCCTCGGGGTCGAGCCCGTTGACCGGCTCGTCGAGCATCACCGTCGCCGGGTCGCCCAGCAGGGCGGCGGCGATCCCCAGCCGCTGGCCCATGCCGAGCGAGAACGCCCCGGCCCGCTTCCGCGCCACCGACCGCAGGCCGGTCAGCTCGATCACCTCGTCGACGCGGCGGCGCGGGATGCCGTGGGTGTGGGCCTGCGCCATCAGGTGGTTGAACGCCGAGCGGCCGGGGTGGATCGACCTGGCCTCCAGCAGTGCGCCGACCTCCTGGAGCGGGGCGGCGTGCTCGGCGTAGCGGCGGCCGTTGACGCGCACCGAGCCGCCGGTCGGCGCGTCCAGTCCGACGATCATCCGCATGGTGGTGGACTTTCCCGCCCCGTTGGGCCCGAGGAAGCCGGTGACCGTACCCGGCCGGACCGTGAAGTCCAGCCGATCGACGGCGGTCTTCTCCCCGTACCGCTTCGTCAGCTGGTGCGCCTCGATCATCGCTCACCCTCAACGTTCGTGGGCCGGGTCGTCCCGGCCGCCGGTACCTTCCACGCTAGGTTCGACGGCGCGGCGATCCGTGGTACCCGGGGCCGATCATCGCCGGGGCCGTAGTACCGGGGTACCGTGCGCCCGTCCGCCTCCTGGCTCAGCCCGCCCGCCGTCGCGCTCGGTCCGGGCTATGAAACTCAGTCCAGGCCCCGCCCCCGGCGGAACCGTTCGGTGAGGGCGTCCGGGGCGATGAGCGGCGCCGGGTAGTCGGCGCCGTGCAGCCAGGGGCGGTGGACGGCCGGGCCGGGCAGGTGGGCGAGCTCGGGGACCCAGCGGCGGACGTACGCGCCGTCCGGGTCGTAGCGGTCGGCCTGGCGCAGCGGGTTGAGCACCCGGTTGGGGCGGGTGTCGGTGCCGGTGCCGGCGACCCACTGCCAGTTGAGCTGGTTGTCGGCCACGTCCCCGTCGACCAGCAGCGACAGGAAGTGGGCGGCCCCGATCCGCCAGTCCAGGTACAGGGACTTGGTGAGGAAGCTTGCCGTCAGCAGGCGGGCGCGGTTGTGCATCCAGCCCTCCTCGGCGAGCTGGCGCATCCCGGCGTCGACGATCGGGTAGCCGGTGCGGCCCTGCCGCCAGGCCTCGGCCTCGCGCTCGTCCCGGTGCCAGTGGTCGTCCCTGTCCCGGTAGTCGCGGTGGGCGGCGTCCGGGCGGGCGGCGAGCACCTGGTGGTGGAAGTCGCGCCAGGCGAGCTGCCGGACGAAGGCCTGCGCGCCCTCGCCGTCGTGCCGCAGGGCGCGCTCGACGAGTTCGGTGGCGGACAGGCAGCCGAAGTGCAGGTACGGGGAGAGCCGGGAGGTGGCGTCGGCGGCGAGGTCGTCGTGCACCCGCGCGTACGCGTCGACGTCCCAGCGCCGCCACCGCCGCCGGGCCGCCGTCTCGCCGCCGGGCGGCAGCGCGGGCGAGAGCGGCCCGGTGGGCTGGAGGCGCTCGCCGCCGATGCCGTCCGGGGTGTCGAGCGTCCGGGGCGCGCCCAGCACCGTGCGGTGGGGCGTCTGCTGCCAGGCGCGGTGGTACGGGGTGAAGACCGCGTAGTGGTCGCGGCCGGCCGGGGTGATCCGGCCCGCCGGGACGACCGTCAGCGAGGCGTCGTGGACGTGCAGGCGGTCGCCGAACACCTCGCGCAACCGTTCCTCCCGCCGGTGCGCGAAGGCGCTGACGCCCGCGGCGACGTGCACGGTGGCGGCACCGGCCTCGGCGGCGACCCTGGCCGTCTGCTCGGCGGGTTCGCCGCGGCGCACGACCAGCCGGGAGCCGATCCGGCGCAGCGAGGCGTCCAGGTCGGCGAGGCAGTCGGCCAGGAAGGCCAGCCGGTTGGGCGCGGCGAACCCGGCGCCCTCGACGGCGGGGTCCAGGACGAACAGCGGGACGACCCGGTCGGCCGCGGCGCGGGCGGCGTGCAGCACGGGGTTGTCGTGCAGCCGCAGGTCCTGGGTGAACAGGGCGATCGATACGGTCACGGGTGGGCCTCGCAGGTGGTGCCGACGTCGGTGTCCCCAGCTTTCCACCCGGACGTCCGGAGCCGTCGGCGGTGCGACGCGGTACGACGGTGTGCCCACTGTGCGGCGTGGTGCGCTGGGGTCGCCGCGTGAGAGGCTCGCCCCCATGGAACAGCGCGTACTCGGCCGGACCGGCCGCCCCGTCTCGATCGTCGGACTCGGCACCTGGCAGCTCGGTGCGGACTGGGGGGATGTCCGGGAGGAGGACGCCCTCGCCGTGCTGGAGGCCTCGGTGGAGGCCGGTGTCACCCTCTTCGACACCGCCGATGTCTACGGCGACGGCCGCAGCGAGCGGCTGATCGGCCGCTTCCTGAAGGACCGCCCGGACGCCGGGGTGTTCGTCGCCACCAAGTTCGGCCGCCGGGTCGAGCAGCGGCCCGAGCACTACAACCTCGCCAACTTCCGTGCGTGGGCCGACCGTTCGCGGGACAACCTGGGGGTGGACCGGCTCGACCTGGTGCAGCTGCACTGCCCGCCGACGCCGGTCTACTCCTCGGACGAGGTGTTCGACGCCATGGACACCCTGGTGGCGGAGGAGCGGATCGCCTCGTACGGGGTGAGCGTGGAGACCTGTGCCGAGGCGCTGACCGCGATCGCGCGCCCGAACGTCGCGAGCGTGCAGATCATCCTGAACGCGTTCCGGCTCAAGCCGTTGGAGCAGGTGCTGCCCGCCGCCGAGGCGGCCGGGGTGGGCATCCTCGCCCGGGTGCCGCTGGCCTCGGGGCTGCTGTCCGGCCGGTACGACGAGCACACCGTCTTCGCGGCGGACGACCACCGCACGTACAACCGGCACGGCGAGTCCTTCGACCAGGGGGAGACCTTCTCCGGGGTGGACTTCGCGACGGGCGTCGAGGCGGCGGCGGAGTTCGCCGGGTTCGCGCCCGAGGGGGTGAGCTCGGCGCAGGCGGCGCTGCGCTGGGTCACCCAGCAGCCGGGGGTGACGACGGTGATCCCCGGGGCGCGCAACGTGGCGCAGGCCCGGGCCAACGCGGCGGCCGCCGACTCGGCGCCGCTCCCGCCGGCCACCCTGGCCGCCGTGCGCGAGCTGTACGACCGGCGGATCCGGGCGCAGGTGCACGGCCGCTGGTGACCGGAAGCAGCGGCGGGCGCCGGTGAGGGGGTGGCGGCGTCAGGGCCGTCCGCCCCGCTGCCCGCTGTCCCGTCGCTCTTCCGCCCGCCGCTCTCCGTCCCGTTGGGCCCGGGCCGGCGTGCGGTCGCCCTCCCCGGACCCGCGTCGGCGCAGGAACCACCAGACGGCGAGGGAGACGACGACGAACGTGCCGATCACCAGGGCGAGGACCCGGCCGACGGTGCCCTCGACCCGGGCGTAGGCGGCTCCGGCGAAGTAGCCGAGCAGGGTGAACCCGACGCCCCAGAGGAGCCCGCCGAGGGCGTTGAACAGGACGAAGCGGCGGTAGGGCATCCGGGACATGCCGGCCAGGGTGGGCACCATGGCGCGGAAGAAGGCGACGAACCGGCCGAAGAAGACGGCGGCCGGCCCGCGCCGGCGGATCAGCTCCTGCGCCTGGTCGACCCGGTTCGCGTGGCGCCGCATCGGGCGGGTGTCGAGGATCCTCGGGCCGAGGTGGCGGCCGATCTCGTAGCCGGCGGTGTCGCCGAGGACGGCCGCGCAGACCACGGCCAGGACGAGCCAGCCGACCGGGGCCCTGCCCTGGTGGGCGAGGAACCCGCCGAGGACGGCGGCGGTCTCGCCGGGGAGGAAGAAGCTGAAGAAGAGGGCGTCCTCGGCGAACACGAGGGCCGCGACGACCACGCACACGACCGGGCCGGACAGGCCGCTCAGCCAGTCGGTGATCGAGTGCATCGGCCACCCCGTTCGGGATCGGCGCCCCTCTCCGCTCCAATGTAGTGCCTGCCGCCCGTCGGGGGCGCGGGGCGAGGTCGGCCGTCATGGCCGCCCCGATCCGGACCGGGGCGGCCACGTGGCCTACCGGTAGGCGGGTACCGGGCGGTCCGGGGCCGGGACCCGCGCGTCGCACCCGCCGCCGAGCCCTCGCGCGGCGCGCTTCACAGGTCGTTCCAGAACGAGCCGAGCAGGCCGGCCGTCTCCTCGGCGCGCTCGATCTGCGGCAGGTGACCGGTCCGCGGGAAGAGGTGGGTACGTGCCCGGGGCAGCGCGGACGCGGCGTTGACGAGATGGCGGGCGGGGAGGATGCGGTCGTGGGTCCCCCAGACGACCAGCGTCGGGATGTCGAGCGCCGAGACCTCCGTCAGCAGCTCCGTCCGCCAGCCGGGACGTACGCCGCGCCAGGAACCGAGCTCGCGGGCCACTTGCCGCAGCGTGCGGGCGGCTCCTTCGCGGCGGGCGAGGGCGAGTGCGGCGGCTGTCCGTTCGGGGGTCGCGAAGGCCGGATCGTGGAAGAGGGAACGCTCCGCGAACTGTGCGTTCCCCTCGGTGGGGCGCAGGAGCAGCCGCCAGAGCAGCGGCGGGTCGAGGACCCGCAGCGCCCAGGTGACCTCGCGGCCGAACCCGGCGCTGTTGAGCAGTGCCAGCGAGGACACGCGCGCGGGGGCCTGGACGGCGAGCCGCATCGCGATGGCACCGCCGAGGGAGTTGCCGACCACGTGGACGGCGGAGGTGAGGCCGAGTCGGTCGAGTGCCCGCTCGACGTGCCCGGCCAGCGAGGGGAGCCGGCAGTCCGGCAGGGGCTGGGACCGGCCGAACCCCGGGACGTCGATCGCGATGAGCCGGTGGCCGGGCAGGGCCGCCTGGAGCGGTGCCCAGTCCGCCAGACTGCGGTCCAGACCGTGCAGCAGGAGCACCGGGGGGCCGCTGCCCGTCGCGGCGTAGCGGACGGTGCGTCCCGCGACGTCGATGACGTCGGTGGGGGGTGTGGTGGCCGTCTCTGGTGGCATGTTCTGTCTCCTGGGCCGCGGTTCACGGGGTCGGGGTCACGTCGATGACCACGCCGTCGCGGGGGCCGTCGTCGCCGGGAAGGTCGGGCACGTGGCGTGCCAGGTCGAGGAAGAAGCGGTCGGCGTCGATGGCCGTCTCCGGCGGGTGGACGCCGGGGCGGCCACCGGTGCCGTCCAGCAGTTGCGCGAGCCCCAGTGCCAGGGGCAGGCCGGTCGCCTCCGCCATGTCGTCGATCAGCGCCGAGGCGCCGGGCGTGTCGGCGAGCCGGGCCAGGACGGTGACGCGGCGGCCGTCGCGGGTGCCCGTGGCGGCGGCGAAGAACGGGGGCAGTGACCCGGGTCCCTTGCGGGTCATGGCACCCGCGGTGGCCCGCAGCGCGCGGCCCACCGTGGGCTTGGCGAGTGCGGCCGCCGCGGTCTCGTTGGTGAGTCTTCCGGCGTCGATGTCGCGGCGCAGGACGTCGAGGTAGGCGAGCGTGCCCGGGGTGACGACCATGAGGTTGGCGGCCTCGCCGGCCGGTCGGAAGCTGCGGTGCAGGGTGACCGGCTCGGGGTGGCCGACGGTGTAGGCCGTGCCGGTGCGTCCGGCGGACACGGAGAGCGCGACCGGCTGGAGCGGCCGCCGGTGGACGAGCCGTCCGCCGCTGACCATCGCGACCTTCCCGCTGATCTGCTCCATCCAGTGCACGGCGGCCGCGCTGGGGCGCCCGTCGGGGTCGCTGAGCTGCTCGTCGTCCCCACCGCTGCCGGAGACGTCGACGGGCCAGGCGGTGTACAGGTCCTGGACCTGGTCCAGGTGCCGGACGGCACGTGTGGCCAGCAGATTGCTGACACCGGGGCTGGCGCCCATGCCCACCACCGCACGGACCCCGGCGGCCCGGGCCTCCTCGTCCAGGCCGAGCATCCGCAGGGTCGGCTCCCAGTCGTCGCAGATGTCCAGGTAGTGGGTGCCGGTCGCGATCGCGGCCCGCAGCACGGTCAGGCCGAAGCGGTAGTACGGGCCGACGGTGTTGAGGACGGCGTCCGCGCCCTCCAGGGCGGCGTGCAGGGCGCGGCCGTCGGTGACGTCCACCGTCAGCGCCCGCATCGGCGCGCCACCCGTGCCGCCCTCGTCGAGCCGGCGCACCAGGGTCCGGGCCGCCTCCGGGTTCCGGTCGGCCACGACGATCTCGGTGACGCCGGTGAGTCCGGCGGCCACGCGTACCGCCACGGCGCCCATCGCTCCGGGGCCTCCGAGAGCCAGAATCCTCATTCGCCACTCCATCTATCGTGAGAGTTACGATCGTTATGTCTACGATAGCATTCAGTTCGAACAGTCTTCGGCCGGAGGGGAACCATGACCGACCCGCACACCACGAGCCCGGCCCCGCGCGAAGCGGCCGGCGCCTCACCCGGACACGTGTCCGTCGTCATCGTCGGCGCGGGATTCGCGGGCCTCGGCACGGCCATCCGGCTGCTGCGGGAGGGCCACCGCGACCTGCTGGTCCTGGAGCGGGCCGACGAGGTCGGCGGCACCTGGCGGGACAACGCCTATCCCGGCTGCGCCTGTGACGTGCCCTCGCGCCTGTACTCGTTCTCGTTCGCACCCAACCCCGCCTGGAGCAGGCGCTTCGCGCCCCAGGAGGAGATCGACCGGTACCTGAAGCACTGCGTCGGCCGGTACGGCCTGGCGCCCCACCTGCGGCTCGGCTGCGAACTGCGCCGCGCCACCTGGGACGCCGAGCGGCTGCGCTGGGAGCTGGACACCGGCGCCGGACCGCTCAGCGCCGGGCTGCTGGTGATGGCCCAAGGGCCCCTCTCGGAGCCGGCCGTCCCCGCGCTGCCCGGCCTGGCCGGCTTCACCGGGGAGGCGTTCCACTCCGCCGGGTGGCGGCACGACCTGGACCTGTCGGCCAAGCGGGTGGGCGTGATCGGCACCGGCGCGAGCGCCGTCCAGTTCGTCCCCCACCTGCAGCGCACGGCCCGGCAGGTGACCGTCTTCCAGCGCACTCCGTCATGGATCGCCCCGCGCCGGGACCGGCCGGTACCGGCGTGGCAGCACCGCCTGTTCCAGCTGTCCCCGACGGCGCAGCGACTGGCGCGGGGCTGGGAGTACCTGGCACGGGAGGCGACGCTGCCGGCCCTGCTCGGCAACCGCGCCATGTCCGAGCTGGGGCGCCGGGAGGCCCTGGCCCACCTGCACCGCCAGGTCGAGGACCCCGACCTGCGGTCCAAGCTGACCCCGGACTACGCGCTGGGCTGCAAGCGGGTCCTGCTCTCCGACGACTACTACCCGGCACTGGTGCAACCCAACGTCCGCGTCGTCACCGACCCGATCGCGAGCATCGGACCGGACACGGTCCTCACCACCCCGCGCGGAGGCACTCCGGCCGCGTCCGCCGGCACCGCGTCTGCCGGCACCGCGCATCCGGTGGACGTCCTGGTCTTCGGAACCGGATTCCGGGTCACCGACGCCTCCTACGCGAAGCACGTCATCGGTGGTGACGGACGGTCCCTGGACGAGGTCTGGCAGGGCAGCCCGCAGGCACACCTCGGCACGACCGTCGCGGGATTCCCCAACCTGTTCCTGATGGCGGGACCCAACACGGGCGTGGGACACACCAGCCTCATCCACATGATCGAGTCGCAGATCAACTACCTCCTCAGCACCCTGCGGCTGATGCGGAGCCGCGGTCTGGGCTCCGTGGACGTGCGCGCGGAGGCGCAGCACGCGTACAACGCCGAGCTGCAGGAGCGGATGGCCCCCACGGTCTGGGCCGCGGGCGGCTGTTCCGGCTGGTACCAGGACCGTACGGGCCGTGTCACCACCATCTGGCCCGCGTCGACCTGGCGGTTCCGCCGTCGGACCCGGGCCATCGACCCGGACGAGTACGTCCTGACGGCGCCGCGCGTCGCCCCGGACCGGTCCGGCTCCGACGGGCCCGTCCGCGCGGGCGCCGGTGAAGCGCAGCCGGGGTCATGACGGGTTCGCACCGCCGCCGGGCGAACGGCTGCGCCCGCGGCCACCGGAGACTCCTGTCCTGGGAGACGCCGGTGGCCGCGCCCCGTACCCCCGCCGCCCGGCTCGTCGCCTTCGAGGCGTCGAGCACCCTGCTCTTCGCGGTGCCGATGCTGGTGGTCACCACGTCAGGCCGGCCCAGCGTGCCCGAATGGGCCCAGTTGCTGGGGCTCGCCCTGCTCCTCACGATGATCGCGGCGCTGGTGCACACGTGTCGGCTGACCACCGCCGAGGGGCTGCGGCTGGTCACCGGTGGGGCTGCCGGGCAGGGCGAGCGGGCGGCCGGGCGGCTGCGCCAACAGGCCGGAGCGGAGCGGCGGTTGGCTTGGCTGCTGGTCCTGTATCCGGCGGTGCTGGCGGTCCTGCTGCCCGTCCCCGACACCTGGGTGCGTTTCTGGTTCTGGTCCACGGTGCTGCTCGGCCTGTCCGCGATGCTCTCGCTCGGCTCGCTGCTGCGCGGCGCGGGCCACCCGGACCGCCGGCACGGAGGGACTTCCGACGCCCCCTGATCCGACGCCCCCTAATTCGGTTGACCCGGTCGCGCGGCCGCGGTGAACTTCGGGGGGCGCCAAACGAAGTGGCGCCGGCAACACGGGGAGGCAGCAGCACCACATGGAGATCCGTTCCACGACCGACCAGGACCTCGACGCGTTCGTCGCCACCTTCCACACCGCGCTGGGGCGCTTCTCGGACGCCCCCGGCGCGGACGGCGGCGGGGTCTGGTGGGCCGCGACCGAGATGGACCGCAACCTGCTCGCCGTGGCGGCGGACGGGCGGCCCGTCGGCACCGCCGGTGCGTACACCTTCGAACTCACCCTGCCCGGGCAGGTCGTCGTCCCGACCTCCGGGGTGACGGCCGTCGGCGTCCTGCCCACCCACCGGCGCCAGGGCGTGCTCACCGCGATGATGCGGCACCAGCTCGCCGAGCTGCGGGGCCGGGGAGAGTTCCTGTCGGTGCTGCTGGCCTCCGAGGCCGGGATCTACGGCCGGTTCGGCTACGGCCCGGCGACGTACACCCAGCGGCTGACGGTGCAGCGCCACCAGGCCGCCTTCGCCGCGCCCCGGTCGGCGCGGTCGGCGGCCGGGGCTCAGGCGGGCGGCTCGGTCGAGCTGTTCAAGCGGGCCGACTGCGGGCGGATCCTCGAGGAGGTCTACGACCGCTACCGCCGCGCCCAGCCCGGCGCGCTGTCCCGGCCGCGCCGCTGGTGGGAGCTGGGCGCGGGCCAGGTGCCGACCGCCCCGACGGCGCGCCACGTCGCCGTCCACCGCGGCGCCGACGGAACGCCGGACGGGTACGCCAGCTACTCGATGGACGGGGACACCCTGACGGTCGACGAGACCATCGCCGTCGACGACGCCGGCTACACCGACCTCGCCCGGTTCGTGCTCGGCCACGACCTGGCCGCCCAGGTCGTGCTCAAGCACGTCCCGGCGGAGCACCCGCTGCGCTGGCAGCTGGAGGACTTCCGCGCCGTCCAGCCGGGCGGCGAGACGGACTGGCTCTGGGTACGGCTGCTGGACGTCCCGCGCGCGCTGACCTCGCGCGGCTGGTTCACGGACGGCGAGCTCGTCCTGGACGTCGACGACCCGTTCCTCGGCGAGCACCACCGCCACCTGCTGACCGTCCGGGACGGGAAGGCCGAGTGCGTCCCGACCGACCGGGAGCCGGACCTCTCCCTGGACATCCGGGACTTGGGCGCGGTCTACCTCGGCGGCACCGCCCCGAGCGCGCTCGTCCGGGCCGGGCACGTCCTGGCCCACCGCCCCGGCGCGGCCGCCCTCGCCGACGCCCTGTTCCGCGCCGAGCGCACGCCGCACTGCCTGCACTGGTTCTGATCCGGCAGCCGCCACCCGCGACAGACACCGAA
>NZ_JBHUAL010000235.1:0-14978 GCF_042789775.1 Kitasatospora sp. NPDC056800
GACTCCCGGGAGCGGCGGGGTGGGCGCGACATAGACTTCCGTGGTCCCCGCAACAGCCGTACCCGTAGGAGCGCACCGATGTCCGAGGCCCCCGAGACCAGCCCCACCGCCTCCCGCCGCACCGTGCTCTGCGGGGCCGCGGCCGTCCTGGCGGCCGGCGGCACCGTGGCGGTCACCGGGTGCAGCTCCTCGTCCTCCGGCGGCAGCGCCCCCAAGGGCCCGGTCGACCTCGGCCCGGCCTCGGCCGTGCCGGAGGGCGGCGGCAAGGTCTTCCGCGAGCAGAAGATCGTGGTGACCCAGCCCACCGCCGGCCAGTACAAGGCGTTCAACGCCCGGTGCACCCACGCCGGCTGCCTCGTGGACCAGGTCAAGAACAACCAGATCCAGTGCCCCTGCCACGGGAGCCGGTTCGCCATCACCGACGGCGCGGTGCAGGACGGACCGGCCTCCTCCCCGCTGCCCGCCTACACCGTCACGGTCGAGGCCGGCAACCTCAAGGTGACCCCGAGCTGACCGAGTTGAGCGCCTCCCGACCGCCACGGTCCCCCCTGACGATCTCCGCCCCGCGGCCCCGGCCCCACTCGGTACGGTGGACCCATGGCTGACCCGAGCACCTACCGCCCGGCGCCCGGTGCGATCCCGACCTCCCCCGGCGTCTACAAGTTCCGCGACGCCCACGGCCGGGTCATCTACGTCGGCAAGGCCAAGAGCCTGCGGCCGCGCCTGTCGTCCTACTTCCAGGACCTGGCCGGCCTGCACCCGCGCACCGCGACCATGGTCACCACCGCCGCCTCGGTGGAGTGGACGGTGGTCGCCACCGAGGTCGAGGCGCTCCAGCTGGAGTACTCCTGGATCAAGGAGTACGACCCGCGGTTCAACGTCAAGTACCGCGACGACAAGAGCTATCCGGAGCTCGCCGTCACCCTGAACGAGGAGTACCCGCGGGTCCAGGTGATGCGCGGGGCGCACAAGAAGGGCGTGCGCTACTTCGGCCCGTACGGGCACGCCTGGGCGATCCGCGAGACGGTCGACCTGCTGCTGCGCGTCTTCCCCGTCCGCACCTGCTCCAACGGCGTCTTCAAGCGCGCCCGCCAGGTCGGCCGGCCCTGCCTGCTCGGCTACATCGGCAAGTGCGCCGCGCCCTGCGTCGGCAAGGTCTCGGCGGACGAACACCGCGCGCTGGCCGAGGACTTCTGCGACTTCATGGCCGGGCGCACCGGCAACTACCTGCGCCGGCTGGAAGACGAGATGCAGGAGGCCGCCGCCGAGCTGGAGTACGAGAAGGCGGCCCGGCTGCGGGACGACATCGGCGCCCTCAAGCGCGCGATGGAGAAGAACGCCATCGTGCTCGCCGACGCCACCGACGCCGACCTGCTGGCCCTGGCCGAGGACGAACTCGAGGCCGCCGTGCAGATCTTCCACGTCCGCGGCGGCCGGGTGCGCGGCCAGCGCGGCTGGGTCACCGACAAGGTCGAGGACGTCGACACCGCGGGCCTGGTCGAGCACGCCCTCCAGCAGCTCTACGGCGGCGGCGAGTCCGTCCCGCGCGAGGTGCTCGTCCCCGCCCTGCCGGAGCCGGCGGAGCCGGTCCGCGAGTGGCTCGGCGGCCTGCGCGGCAGCCAGGTCGACCTGCGCGTGCCCCAGCGCGGGGACAAGAAGGACCTGATGGCCACCGTGCAGCGCAACGCCCAGCAGGCGCTGGCGCTGCACAAGACCAAGCGCGCCTCCGACCTCACCACCCGCAGCCGCGCCCTCCAGGAGATCGCCGACGCGCTGGAGCTGGACTCCGTCCCGCTGCGCATCGAGTGCTACGACATCTCCCACCTCCAGGGCGAGGACGTGGTCGCCTCCATGGTCGTCTTCGAGGACGGCCTGGCCCGCAAGAGCGAGTACCGGCGCTTCCAGATCAGGGGCTTCGAGGGCCAGGACGACGTCCGCTCGATGCACGAGGTGATCAGCCGCCGCTTCCGCCGCTACCTCCAGGAGCGCGAGCAGACCGGCGAGTGGGCCGTCCCCGAGGAGGACGACCCCGACACCGGCGCCGGCGGCACCCGGGACGAGGAGGGCCGCCCCAAGCGCTTCGCCTACCCGCCCCAGCTGCTGGTCGTCGACGGCGGCCAGCCGCAGGTCGCCGCCGCCAGGCGCGCCCTGGACGAACTCGGCATCGACGACGTCGCGCTGTGCGGCCTGGCCAAGCGCCTGGAGGAGGTCTGGCTGCCCGGCGAGGACGACCCGGTGGTGCTGCCCCGCTCCAGCGAGGGCCTCTACCTGCTCCAGCGGGTCCGCGACGAGGCGCACCGCTTCGCGATCAGCTATCAGCGCAACAAGCGTTCCAAGCGACTCACCGCCGGGGAACTGGACTCCGTCCCGGGCCTCGGCGAGACTCGCCGCCGGGCGCTGCTCAAGCACTTCGGTTCGCTGAAGAAGCTCCGGGCCGCCACCGTGGACGAGCTCTGCGAGGTACCCGGCATCGGACGCCGCACCGCGCAGACTGTTGCGGAGGCGTTGTCGTCCCGTACACCCGCCGCACCCGCGGTCAACACCGCGACCGGCGAGATCATCGAGGACGGGGCCGAGCAGGCCGCCGGGCCGGTGGCCGCAGCACCCCAGACCGCACCATCCCAGGAGACGCCATGACGGCCGACGCCGCCCGTCAGCCGGTGTGCCCCGGCCCCGCCCGCCTGCCCGGGCCGGGGAAGGGCGGCCGAGCCGTACGCGTACTCCCCAGCAGAAAGACCGAGAGCGGGGAACCGAAGTGACCGTGTCAGACGTGGCCGAGAACGCGCCGGAGCTGGTGATCATCTCCGGTATGTCCGGAGCCGGCCGCTCCACCGCCGCCAAGTGCCTGGAGGACCTCGGCTGGTTCGTGGTGGACAACCTGCCGCCGGCCCTGATCCCGACCATGGTCGACCTGGGCGCCCGTTCCCAGGGCAACGTCGCCCGGATCGGCGTGGTCGTGGACGTCCGCGGCCGGCAGTTCTTCGACGACCTGCTCACCTCGCTGGACGAGCTGGAGAAGCGCGGCGTCCGGCTGCGGGTCGTCTTCCTGGACTCCTCCGACGAGGCGCTGGTGCGCCGCTTCGAGAGCGTCCGCCGCCCGCACCCGCTGCAGGCCGACGGCCGGATCGTGGACGGCATCGCCCTGGAGCGCGACCTGCTGCGCGACCTGCGCGGCGAGGCCGACCTGGTGATCGACACCTCCAACCTCAACGTGCACCAGCTGCGCGCCAAGCTGGACGCCCAGTTCGCCGACCACGACGAGCCCGAGCTGCGCGCCACCGTGATGTCCTTCGGCTTCAAGTACGGCCTGCCGGTCGACGCCGACCTCGTGGTGGACTGCCGCTTCCTGCCCAACCCGCACTGGGTGCCCGAACTGCGGGCTCGTACCGGCACCGACGCGGACGTCGCCGGCTACGTCTTCCAGCAGCCCGGAGCCAACGAGTTCCTGGACGGCTACGCCCAGCTGCTGCGCATCATCACCGAGGGATACCGCCGCGAGGGGAAGCGCTACATGACGCTTGCCGTAGGCTGCACCGGTGGCAAGCACCGAAGCGTCGCCATGTCCGAGCGTCTGACCAAGCGTCTCATCGCCGACGGAGTCGAGACGGTGCTCGTCCACCGTGACATGGGACGGGAGTAACCGCCGCCGCCCTGCCGGGCCCGCCGGCGGAGTGGTCGGCGGGCCGAGGAACGCGAGGTGAGTGTGGCGGGATACGTGCCCGGGCGGCAGCCGCAGAGCAGGACCGGTGACCGGGCGGGCAGCCCGGCCCGGCCCACGGCGCCGGGCCGTCCGCGCAGCAGTCCCGCCCGCGCCAACCCGGCCCCGAGGATCACCGCGCTCGGCGGCGGGCAGGGCCTGTCGGCCTCGCTGTCCGCGCTGCGCCGGCTCACCAGCGACCTCACCGCCGTGGTCACCGTCGCCGACGACGGCGGCTCCAGCGGCCGGCTGCGCGAGGAGCTGGGCGTGCTGCCCCCGGGCGACCTGCGCAAGGCGCTGGCCGCGCTGTGCGGGGACGACGACTGGGGCCGCACCTGGTCCGAGGTGATCCAGCAGCGCTTCACCGGCAACGGCGAGCTCGGCGGCCACGCCGTCGGCAACCTGCTGATCGTCGCGCTCTGGGAGAAGCTGGGCGACCCGGTCGCGGCGCTGGACTGGGTCGGCCGGCTGCTCAACGTGCAGGGCCGGGTGCTGCCGATGTCGGCGGTGCCGCTGGACATCGAGGCGACCGTCCGCGGCCACGACCCGGCGCGCCCCGGCGAGGTCACGGCCGTTCGCGGCCAGGCCGACGTCGCGGTCACGCCGGGCACCGTGCAGTCGATCCGGCTGCTGCCGGACGAGCCGCCCGCCGTCCCGGAGGCGGTCACCGCCGTCCGGGAGGCGGACTGGGTGGTGCTCGGCCCCGGCTCCTGGTTCACCAGCGTGCTGCCGCACCTGCTGGTGCCCGAGCTGGCCGCGGCGCTCACCGAGACCCGCGCCCGCCGCCTGCTCACCCTGAACCTGGCCCCCCAGCCCGGGGAGACCGAGGGCTTCACCCCGCAGCGCCACCTGGAGGTCATCGCCGACCACGCTCCGAACCTCGCGGTGGATGCGATCCTGGTGGACGAGCGCGCCGTCACCGGCGGGGCCTTCGGCCAGGCCGACCTGGACGGCCTGGCGAAGGCCGCCGAACGGATGGGCGCGGCTCTGGTGCTCGGCTCGGTGGCCCGCACCGACGGGACGCCGCGACACGACCCCGAGCTGTTGGCGGCAGCGTACGACCGGATTTTCCGGACACATGGAAGGATCGGGCCATGGCGATGACTCCAGCGGTGAAGGACGAGATCAGCCGGCTCCCGGTCACCCGGGCCTGCTGTCGCAAGGCGGAGGTGTCGGCGATCCTGCGGTTCGCGGGCGGGCTGCACATCGTGAGCGGCCGCATCGTGATCGAGGCGGAGCTCGACACCGGAGCGGCGGCACGGCGGCTGCGCAAGGACCTGCTGGAGATCTTCGGGCACTCCTCCGACCTGGTGGTGATGGCCCCCGGCGGGCTGCGCCGAGGCAGCCGCTTCGTGGTCCGGGTCGTCAAGGACGGCGAGCTGCTCGCGCGCCAGACCGGGCTCGTGGACGGCCGCGGACGCCCGATCCGGGGCCTGCCCCCGGCAGTCGTCTCCGGGGCCACCTGCGACGCCGAGGCGGCCTGGCGCGGGGCCTTCCTGGCGCACGGCTCGCTCACCGAGCCGGGCCGCTCCTCCTCGCTGGAGATCACCTGCCCCGGCTCCGAGGCCGCCCTCGCCCTGGTCGGCGCCGCCCGTCGGCTCGGCATCCCGGCCAAGGCCCGCGAGGTGCGCGGCGTGGACCGGGTGGTGATCCGCGACGGCGACGCGATCGGCGCCCTGCTGACCCGGCTCGGCGCGCACGAGTCGGTGCTCGCCTGGGAGGAGCGCCGGATGCGGCGCGAGGTGCGCGCCACCGCCAACCGGCTGGCCAACTTCGACGACGCCAACCTGCGCCGCTCGGCCCGCGCCGCGGTGGCGGCCGGCGCCCGGGTGGCCCGCGCGCTGGAGATCCTCGGCGACGAGGTGCCCGAGCACCTGGCCGCGGCCGGCCAGCTGCGGATGCAGCACAAGCAGGCCTCGCTGGAGGAGCTGGGCGCGCTCGCCGACCCGCCGCTGACCAAGGACGCGGTGGCCGGCCGGATCCGCCGCCTGCTGGCGATGGCCGACAAGCGGGCCTCCGAGCTGGGCCTGCCCAGCACCGAGGCGAGCCTCACCGACGAGATGGCGATGAACTGACGCCCACGGTCACGCCCCGTGATCACGAAGGCCGGTGCCCGGACCCCCGGGCGCCGGCCGCGGTCGTTTCCGGACAGCCGCGACACTCCCGAATTGGTAGAGACCACTGAGCTGGGACCAACTGCCCGGCGGGCCAGGGCCGGACGGCCTGAAATGGGGTTTGGGGCACGCCACGCCCGGTCTCACCAGGCGGCGCGATGTGCCGTCCCAGGCCCCGGAGGGGTAGGGTCGTAGGCGGTCGGGGACTTCCCAAATCTCACCCCCGCCGGGCCTCGCGCCCGGCGTACCTAACGAGGAGATCGGTTCGTGACGATCCGGGTAGGCATCAACGGCTTCGGCCGCATCGGCCGCAACTTCTTCCGCGCGGTCAAGGCTCAGGGCGCGGACATCGAGATCGTCGGTGTCAACGACCTCACCGACACGAAGACCCTGGCTCACCTGCTCAAGTACGACACCACCCTGGGCACCCTCCAGGCCGAGGTCTCGCACACCGAGGACAGCATCACCGTCGACGGCCACACCTTCAAGGTGACCGCCGAGCGTGACCCCGCGAACCTCCCGTGGGCCGCCCTGGGCGCCGACATCGTCGTCGAGTCCACCGGCATCTTCACCAAGGCCGAGGCCGCGAAGAAGCACCTCGCCGCCGGCGCGAAGAAGGTCATCATCTCGGCGCCCGCCACCGACGAGGACGTCACCATCGTCCTGGGTGTCAACGACGAGAAGTACGACGCCGCCAACCACCACGTCATCTCCAACGCCTCGTGCACCACCAACTGCGTGGCGCCGATGGCGAAGGTCCTGAACGAGAGCTTCGGCATCGTCAAGGGTCTGATGACCACCGTCCACGCGTTCACCAACGACCAGGTGACCCTGGACTTCCCGCACAAGGAC
Organism: Kitasatospora sp. NPDC056800; assembly: GCF_042789775.1. NCBI lineage: Bacteria > Bacillati > Actinomycetota > Actinomycetes > Kitasatosporales > Streptomycetaceae > Kitasatospora > Kitasatospora sp. NPDC056800. The sequence goes on from NZ_JBHUAL010000235.1 coordinate 6,664, forward strand.
CTGCGCCGTGCTCGTGCGGCCTCGCAGAACATCATCCCGACCTCGACCGGTGCCGCCAAGGCGACCGCCCTGGTCCTGCCGGAGCTGAAGGGCAAGCTGGACGGCACCTCGCTGCGCGTCCCGGTCCCGACCGGCTCCATCACCGACCTGGTCGTGACCCTCGAGCGCGAGGTCACCAAGGACGAGGTCAACGCGGCCTTCCAGAAGGCCGCCCAGGAGGGCCCGCTCAAGGGCATCCTGGCCTACACCGAGGACCCGATCGTCTCCTCGGACATCGTGAACGACCCGCACTCCTGCATCTTCGACTCGCAGCTGACCATGGTCCAGGGCAACCAGGTCAAGGTGCTCGGCTGGTACGACAACGAGTGGGGCTACTCGAACCGCGTGGTCGACCTGGTCGGCCTCGTCGGCGGGCAGCTCTGACCTCGCGGGAGCTGACGTGATGTAGGGGCGAGGGCCTGGTCGGCGTACGGTGCCGACCGGGCCCTCGTTCCGCGCTCAAGGACTTCTCAGGCGGCCCCTGCGCCGTGCCGCCTCACTGCGCATCAACCATCTCCCCAGGAGAATCCGAATCCCCGTGAAGACCATCGAAGAGCTCATCGAAGCCGGTGTCGAAGGCAAGCGCGTCTTCGTGCGCGCCGACCTGAACGTGCCGCTGGACGGCCGCACGATCACCGACGACGGCCGCATCCGCGCCGTCGCGCCGACCATCGCCAAGCTGGCCGCGGCCGGCGCGAAGGTGGTCGTCGCCTCGCACCTCGGCCGTCCCAAGGGCGCGCCGGACCCGCAGTTCTCGCTCGCCCCGGCGGCCGAGCGCCTCGGCGAGATCCTCGGCAAGGGCGTCGCCTTCGCCACCGACACCGTCGGTGACAGCGCCGCGGCCACCGTCGCCGCGCTGGCGGACGGCGAGGTCGCGCTGCTGGAGAACCTGCGCTTCAACGCGGGCGAGACCAGCAAGGACGACGCCGAGCGCAAGGCCTTCGCCGAGCAGCTGGCCGCGCTGGCCGACCTGTACGTGGGCGACGGCTTCGGCGCCGTGCACCGCAAGCACGCCTCGGTCTTCGACCTGCCGGCCCTGCTGCCGCACGCCGCGGGCGACCTGATCGCCACCGAGGTCGGCGTGCTGAAGAAGCTCACCGAGGACGTGGCCCGCCCGTACGTGGTGGTGCTCGGCGGCGCCAAGGTCTCCGACAAGCTCGGCGTGATCGACAACCTGCTGGAGAAGGCCGACCGGATCCTGATCGGCGGCGGCATGGCGTACACCTTCCTCAAGGCCAAGGGCCACGAGGTCGGCATCTCGCTGCTCCAGGCCGACCAGATCCCGACCGTCCTGGAGTACCTGGCCCGGGCCGAGGCGCGCGGCGTCGAGTTCGTGCTGCCGGTCGACGTCCTGGTCTCCGCCGAGTTCCCGGACCTCAAGACCAAGGCCCCGGCGAACCCCTCGACCGTCGCCGCGGACGCCATCCCGGCCGACCAGGAGGGCCTGGACATCGGCCCCGGGACCCGCGAGCTGTACGCGGCCAAGCTGGCCGACGCGGGCACCGTGTTCTGGAACGGCCCGATGGGCGTCTTCGAGCACCCGGACTACGCGAACGGCACCAAGGCCGTCGCGCAGGCCCTGCTCGACAGCGACGCGTTCACCGTGGTCGGTGGCGGCGACTCCGCCGCGGCCGTCCGCATCCTGGGCTTCGACGAGACGAAGTTCGGGCACATTTCGACCGGCGGCGGCGCCAGCCTCGAGTACCTGGAGGGCAAGACCCTCCCCGGTCTCGCCGCTCTGGAGGACTGACAGCACATGACCGACCGTCTCCCGCTGATGGCGGGCAACTGGAAGATGAACCTCAACCACCTTGAGGCCATCCAGCACACCCAGAAGCTGGCCTTCGCGCTGGCCGACAAGGACTACGCGGCCGTCGAGGTCGCCGTCCTGGTGCCGTTCACCGACCTGCGCTCGGTGCAGACCCTGGTCTTCGGCGACAAGCTGAAGATCAAGTACGGCTCGCAGGACATCTCGCAGCACGACGGCGGGGCCTACACCGGCGAGGTCTCCGGCCCGATGCTGGCCAAGCTCCAGTGCACCTACGCGGTGATCGGCCACTCCGAGCGCCGCCAGTACCACGGCGAGAACGAGGAGATCGTCAACGCCAAGGTGAAGGCCGCCTACCGCGCCGGGGTCACCCCGATCCTGTGTGTCGGCGAGCCGCTGGAGATCCGCAAGGCGGGCACCCACGTCGAGTACACCCTGGCCCAGCTGGACGGCGGCCTGGCCGACGTCCCGGCCCACCAGGCCGAGTCGATCGTGGTCGCCTACGAGCCGGTCTGGGCGATCGGCACCGGCGAGGTGGCCACCCCGGAGGACGCGCAGGAGGTCTGCGCCGCCATCCGCGGGCGGATCGCCGAGCTGTACGACGCCGAGCTGGCCGGCAAGGTCCGGGTGCTGTACGGCGGTTCGGTGAAGTCGTCGAGCGCGGCCGGCCTGATGGCCAAGCCCGACATCGACGGCGGCCTGGTCGGCGGTGCCTCGCTGGACGCCGACGAGTTCGTCAAGATCGTGCGCTACCGTGAGCAGGCAGTAGGCTAACGCCGCCGCAGCAACGTAGGCTTTGGGGCCGGACCGCCGTACGCGGCCCGGCCCCTTCGCCGAAGATACGAGAGAGTTGGTCCCGTCGTGGTTCTCGGGTTCTCGATTGCCCTGATCATCTTCAGTCTGCTGATGATCCTTCTGGTGCTGCTGCACAAGGGGAAGGGCGGCGGCCTGTCCGACATGTTCGGCGGTGGCTCGATGTCCACCGGCGGCGGTTCGGCGGTGGCCGAGCGCAACCTGGACCGCATCACCATCGTGGTCGGCCTGGGCTGGTTCGCCTCCATCATCGTCCTCGGCCTGCTGATGAAGTCCTCGGTCTGACGTAACCCTGACGCCCCGTCGCCCGAGCGCCTATCCTGGGACGGTCGGGTGCGGAGGCGGTGGTGGCGGAGGCTTAACTCCTGCTTACACTAGGACGACTTTCGCCACCGACGCGCACCGCGGCGGGTCGGCGCACCAGTACGCAGGGAGTCAGACCGTGGCAAGTGGCAATGCCATCCGTGGCAGCAGGGTCGGGGCCGGCCCGATGGGCGAGGCGGAGCGCGGCGAGTCCGCCCCGCGCAACCGGATCTCCTTCTGGTGCGCGAACAAGCACGAGACCCGTCCCAGCTTCGCGGCCGAAGCGGCGATCCCGGACACCTGGGACTGCCCGCGCTGCGGCTTCCCGGCCGGCCAGGACCAGCACAACCCGCCGGCGCCCTCGCGCAACGAGCCGTACAAGACCCACCTCGCCTACGTCCGCGAGCGGCGCACCGACGCCGACGGCGAGGCGATCCTGGCCGAGGCGCTGGCGAAGCTCCGCGGCGAGATCTGAGCGGAGCGCCGGAGCGGAACGCAGCGGTCCGGACAGAACAGCGCGAAGGGCGCCCCCGTCGGTGACGGTGGCGCCCTTCGGCGTTGCCGGATCCGGTCAGGCCGAGGCCGGCGGGTAGAGCTGCGGCGGGATCCGCTCCGCGGCGGCGCGGTCCAGCAGCCACAGGGTGCGGCTGCGGCCGTACGCGCCGGAGGCGGGCGCCTGGAGCTCGCCGGGGCCGGACAGGGCCAGCGCGACCGCGCCCGCCTTGTCCTCGCCGGCGGCCAGCAGCCAGACCTCGCGGGCGGTGCGGATCGCCGGGAGGGTGAGCGAGACCCGGGTCGGCGGGGGCTTGGGGGCCCCGCGCACGCCGACCACGGTCAGCTCGGTCTCCCGGACGCCCGGGTGCTCGGGGAAGAGCGAGGCGACGTGGGTGTCCGGGCCGACGCCGAGCAGCAGCACGTCGAAGGCCGGGACGCCGAGCCGGTCGCCCGGCCCGGCCGCCTTCGCCAGCTCCTCGGCGTAGCGGGCGGCGGCGGCCTCCACGTCCGAGCCGTCCACCCCGTCCGAGGCGGGCATCTCGTGCACCCGCGCCGGGTCGAGCGGGACGGCGTCCAGCAGCTCGGCGCGGGCCTGGACGGCGTTGCGCTCCGGGTCGGCGGCGGGCAGGAAGCGCTCGTCGCCCCACCAGAGGTCCAGCCGGCCCCAGTCGACCGCGTCGCGCGCCGGGGAGGCGGCGATCGCGGCCAGCAGGGCGTTGCCGTTGCGCCCGCCGGTGAGCACCACCGAGGCGCTGCCGCGGGCGGCCTGGGCGTCCACGATCCGGGTGATCAGCCGGGCCGCGGCCGCCTGGGCCATCAGCTCCTTGTCCCGGTGGACGACCAGCTGCGGGGTCGCGTTGGTCATGCGCCGTCCTTGCCGGTGCGCTTGCCGGCGGCCTTGCGGGCGGGCTTCTTCTCCGCCGCCCCGGCGGTCACCCGCTCGGGGTTGGCCACGGCCTGCTCCACGGCCGCCTCGGCGGCCTCCTCGACGGCCTCCTCCGCGACCTCGCGGGCGACCTGCTCGGCCGCCGCGGTCTCGGCGTTGGACGGCTCGTGCAGCCGGTCGACGGGCGTGCGCACGGCCGTCGCGTAGATGTCGTCCGGGTCCAGGCGGCGCAGCTCCTCGGCGATCAGCTCCGAGGTCTCGCGCCGCTTGAGCGCCACCTGGCGGTCCGGCGAGCCGGGCATGGAGAGCGTGCCCAGCAGGCCGTCCGGGCGGTCCAGGGTGATGTCCCCGTCCTTGGTGCGCAGGTGCACCGCGGTGATGCCGGGGCCGTTGGTGACGACCCGCTCGACGGGCACCTGGAGCCGGTTGGTCAGCCAGAGGCCGAGCAGCTCGACGCTGGGGTTGTAGGACTCGCCCTCGACCACCGCGGAGACGATCGTGGACGGCCGCTGGTCCAGCGCGGCGGCCAGCATCGAGCGCCAGCCGGTGACCCGGGTCCAGGCCAGGTCGGTGTCGCCCGGGGTGTAGCTCTGCGCGCGCTGGGCGAGCTGGCCGACCGGGGACTCGGCGGTGACGGCGTCGGTGATCCGGCGCTGGGCGATCGAGCCCAGCGGGTCCTGCGCCGGGTGGTGCGGAGCGTTGTCCGGCCACCAGACGACGGTCGGGGCGTCCGGCAGCAGCAGCGGCAGGACCACCGACTGGGCGTGCGCGGCGAGTTCGCCGTGCATCCGCAGGACGACCGTCTCGCCGGAGCCGGCGTCCGAGCCGACCAGGATCTCGGCGTCCAGCCGGGTCTCGGCGCGGGCCCGGGGCGAGCGCCCGGCGCGCTTGATCACCGCGAGGGTGCGCATCGGGTGCTCGCGGGAGGCGTCGTTGGCGGCCTTGAGGGCGTCGTAGGCGCTGCCCTCGTCGGTCACGATCACCAGGGTGAGCACCATGCCGGCGGCGCCCGAGCCGCGGGCCCGGCGCGCCTCCATCAGCGCGGCGTTGATCTTGCTGGACGTTGTGTTGGTGAGGTCGATCTTCATGGCCGGCGCCAGCTCCTGCCGTCTCGTGCGAGCATCTCGTCCGCCTCGACGGGACCCCAGGTCCCCGCCGCGTACTGGGCGGGCTTGCCGTGGGTGTCCCAGTACTTCTCGATCGGGTCGAGGATCTGCCAGGAGAGCTCGACCTCCTGGTGGCGCGGGAACAGGTTGGCGTCGCCGAGCAGCACGTCGAGGATGAGCCGCTCGTACGCCTCCGGGCTGGACTCGGTGAAGGACTCGCCGTAGGCGAAGTCCATCGTGACGTCCCGCACCTCGAAGGAGGTGCCCGGCACCTTGGAGCCGAACCGCACCGTCACGCCCTCGTCCGGCTGGACCCGGATGACCAGGGCGTTCTGCCCCAGCTCCTCGGTCGCGTAGGAGTCGAAGGGCAGGTACGGGGCGCGCTGGAAGACGACCGCGATCTCCGTGACCCGGCGGCCCAGGCGCTTGCCGGTGCGCAGGTAGAACGGGACGCCCGCCCAGCGGCGGTTGTTGATCTCCAGCTTGATGGCCGCGTAGGTGTCGGTCTTGGAGTCGGGGTCGATGCCGTCCTCGTCCAGGTAGCCGACGACCTCCTCGCCGCCCTGCCAGCCGGCCGCGTACTGGCCGCGCACGGTGTGCCGGCCGAGGTCGGCCGGGAGCTTGACGGCGCTGAGCACCTTGAGCTTCTCGGCCACCAGCGCCTTCGGGTGGAAGGAGGCGGGCTCCTCGATGGCGGTGAGCGCCATCAGCTGGAGCAGGTGGTTCTGGATCACGTCACGGGCGGAGCCGATGCCGTCGTAGTAGCCGGCCCGGCCGCCGATGCCGATGTCCTCGGCCATGGTGATCTGCACGTGGTCGACGTACGACCGGTTCCAGATCGGCTCGAACATCTGGTTGGCGAAGCGCAGCGCCAGGATGTTCTGGACCGTCTCCTTGCCCAGGTAGTGGTCGATCCGGAAGACCTCGTCCCGGGGGAAGACCTCGTGGACGACCTTGTTGAGCTCCTGAGCGCTCTCCAGGTCGTGGCCGAAGGGCTTCTCGATGACCGCGCGGCGCCAGGAGCCCTGCGGCGGGTCGGCCAGGCCGTGCTTCTTGAGCTGCTGGACGACGGTGGGGAAGAACTTCGGCGGGACGGACAGGTAGAAGGCGAAGTTGCCGCCGGTGCCCTGGGCCTTGTCCAGCTCCTCGATGGTCTCGCGCAGCTTGTCGAAGGCCTCGTCGTCGTCGAAGGTTCCGTGGACGAACCGCATGCCCTTGGCGAGCTGCTGCCAGACCTCCTCCCGGAACGGGGTGCGGGCGTGGTCCCGGACGGCGTCGTGGACCTCCTTGGCGAAGTCCTCGTCGTCCCACTCGCGGCGGGCGAAGCCGACGAGGGAGAAGCCCGGCGGAAGCAGACCGCGGTTGGCCAGGTCGTAGATGGCCGGCATCAGCTTCTTGCGGGACAGGTCGCCGGTGACCCCGAAGATGACCAGACCGGACGGCCCCGCGATGCGCGGGAGCCGTCGGTCGGAGGGGTCACGAAGCGGGTTGACGGGGGCGGGCGGGAGGTCGTCCGCGTCCGATTCCGGAGTCAACTCGGGGAAATCAGTGCTCACTTGATGGGCTCCGCTTTCGTGCGCTGGCTGTGAGCAGGGGTCACTTCTCGTCGGCGAAGGAGGCGAGCGAGGCGGTGACGGTGTCGAGCAGCTCGTTCCAGGACTGCTCGAACTTCTCGACGCCCTCGTCCTCCAGGAGCTGGACGACGTCGTCGTAGTCCACGCCGGCGGCGGCGATCGCGTCCAGCACGGCCTTGGCGTCGGCGTAGTTGGGGACGATCGTGTTGCCGGTGACCACGCCGTGGTCGCCGGTGGCCTCCAGGGTGGCCTCGGGCATCGTGTTGACGGTGCCGGGGGCCACCAGCTCGGTGACGTACAGGGTGTCCGGCAGGGCCGGGTCCTTGACGCCGGTGGAGGCCCACAGCGGGCGCTGCGGCTTGGCGCCGGCGGCCTCCAGGGCGGACCAGCGGGCGCTGCCGGCGGTCTTGCCGTCGACGCTGCCGAAGACCTCCTCGTACGCCTGGTAGGCGAGGCGGGCGTTGGCCAGCGCGGCCTTGGAGCGCAGGTCCTTCGCCTCGCCGCCGATCTTGTCCAGGCGCTTGTCGATCTCGGTGTCCACGCGGGAGACGAAGAAGGAGGCGACCGACTCGATCTGGGAGAGGTCCAGGCCCTTGGCCTTGGCGGTCTCCAGGCCGGTCAGGTAGGCGTCGATGACGGCCTTGTAGCGCTCCAGCGAGAAGATCAGCGTGACGTTGACGCTGATGCCCTTGCCGATGACCTCGGCGATCGCGGGCAGGCCGGCCTTGGTGGCGGGGATCTTGATGAAGACGTTCGGGCGGTCGACCAGCCACCACAGCTGCTTGGCCTCGGCCACGGTGGTGGCGGTCTCGTGCGCCAGGCGCGGGTCGACCTCGATGGAGACCCGGCCGTCGCGGCCGTTGGAGGCGTCGTAGACCGGGCGCAGCACGTCGGCCGCGTCGCGCACGTCCGAGGTGGTGATCATGCGGATCGCCTCGTCGGTGGTGACCTTGCGGACGGCGAGGTCGCGCAGCTGGCCGTCGTAGGAGTCGTCGCCGGAGCCGGCGATGGCCTTCTGGAAGATGGTCGGGTTGGTGGTCACGCCCACCACGTGCTTGTTCTGCACCAGTTCGGCCAGGTTGCCGGAGTTCAGCCGCTTGCGGCTGAGGTCGTCCAGCCAGATCGCAACGCCTTCGTCGCTGAGGCGCTTCAGTGCGTCAGTCATGGTGCTTCAGTCCCTTGTTCTTGCTTCGTGGGGTGGTCGGGAGGGGGCCGCGGGCGCGGTTCCGGCGCCGGGGAGGCCCCCGGCGGGTTGGGCCCCGGCCCCCCCCCCGCCCGGGGGTTTGCCAACACAACCCAAAACACCAAATATAAAGCGGCGGGGCCCACAA
>NZ_JBHUAL010000236.1:0-14964 GCF_042789775.1 Kitasatospora sp. NPDC056800
GCCCGGGGGACCGCGTTCGACGGTCCCCCGGGCAGCGCGGTGTCAGCGGCCCGTAAAGTTAGCTTAGGCACACCTAATATCGAGGGCGCTTCGCCCTCGACGCGGACAGCGGCGGCACGGACCTCACATCCCGACGCGCGCGGCCCGCTCCGGTGTGCCTGCCGGAGAGCTGCGAGAACGGGAGTGGAGATGCTGGGTGGCGGTCGGGACGCCAGACGTCCGCACGGGGAGCTGGTCGCGGACGTGCTGGCGGTGCTGTGGGCGGCCGGGGAGCCGCTGACCGCCCAGCAGGTCAAGGAGACCCTGAACCAGGGGCTGGCCCGCACCACCGTGGCGACGATCCTCACCCGCCTGCACGAGAAGGGCACCCTGGTCCGCTCCCGCCCCGGGCGGTCCTTCGCCTACGCCCCCGTGGAGGACGCCGCCGGACTGGCCGCCGGGCGGATGCGCCGGGAGCTGGAGAAGGAGCCCCAGCGCGACCTGGTGCTGAAGCGGTTCGTCTCCTCGCTGTCCGAGGACGACGAGGACGTCCTGCGCCGCCTGCTCCTCGACACCCGCCCCGAGGCCGAGGCCACTGCTGGAGCCGCCGCCGAACCCGAGGACCGCGCATGAGCCTGGTCCTGGTGCTCGTCGCCCTGGCGCTGCTGGTCCCCTGGGCCGCGGTGCCGGCGGCCCGCCGCCTGGCCGTCCTGCTGCCGCCGCGCGAGGCCTCGTTCACCCTCGTCGGCGCGGCCGTCCTGCTGGCGGGCGGCACCGCCGCGGCCCTCGTCGGCCTGTTCCACGTCCCGTTCCTGGCGGGTCTGGAGCACCTGCCGCTGTCCCACGTCCTCGCCCGGTGGCCCGCCGTGGTGCCGGTGTCCGGCGCCGCCGGGGTTCTGCTGGCCGTCCAGGCAGTACGGCTGGCGCGGCGATGGCGGAGGCAGCGCGCGCTGCTGGCCCGCGCCTGGGAGCTGACCGGCGGCGCGACCAGCGACGGCGACCTGCTCGTGGTGGCGGGCGAGGAGGCGGAGGCCTTCGCCCTGCCCGCCCACCGGGGGCGTCCCGGCCGGGTCGTCGTCTCGGCCGGCATGCTCCGCGCGCTGGGGCCGACGGAGCGGGCGGTGCTGCTCGCCCACGAGCGCGCCCACCTGAGGGGCCGCCATCATCTGCTCTCCGCCGCCGCGGACCTCGCCGCCGCCGTCCACCCGGCGCTGGGCCGGCTGCGGGCCGACCTCGACTTCCACCTGGAGCGGTGGGCCGACGAGCAGGCCGCCCGCGCGGTCGCCGACCGGCGCACCGCCGCGACGGCCATCGCCCGGGCGGCCCTGGCCGGGTCGCCGTCCGTCCGCCACGCCACGGGCCCGCTGCTGTCGGTGAGCTCCGGTCCGGTGCCCCAGCGCGTCCAGGCGCTCCTGGGCCCCGCGCCCGCCCGGCCGACCGGGCAGCGGGCGCGGGCCGCCGTCGCCCTGCTCGCGGCCGTCGCGGTCGCGGCCCTGCTCGGCGTGGGCCTGGCCTACGGGCTGCACGAGTACGTCGAGTACGCGGCCCGGGCCCTGCTGGCGCACGGCACCGTTTGACGACATCGATGTAGACCAACTGTTCGGGCCCGGGTATGGTGAGCCTCGGCTTGCGCGCGCGGGCCGTGCCGCCGTCGTCCGTCGACGGTCAGCCGTCCGTCGGGGACCGTGTCCACCCGGTCCCGGGGCCCGGCGCTCCCGTGCGGATGCCACCCCTGTGGCCCCCGGTCCGAGAACACGGCGGCCTTCCCGGACGATTGGACCTGCTGTGTACGACGGGAGGACGGGGTCGACGAGCCCCTTCGAACAGACCGTCTACCTCCTGTCGACGGCCGGCCGGGCGGCCGACCACCTGCTGGCCGACCGCCTCGACTCGCGCGGGATGGGCCGCGCCCACCAGACGCTGCTGTCCGCGCTCGCCCAGCTGGGGCCGCACGGGCGCCACGACCTCGTCGAGCGCGCCGCCGCGACCGGGACCGACGCCGACCAGGCGCTGGACGACCTGCTGTCGGCGGGCCTGGTGCACTCCATGGTCGTCCACATCGGCGGACGGCAGGAAGTGCTGACGATCACCCCGGCCGGGCAGGCGGCGCTGGACGTGCTGCACGAGGACGCCTCCGCCGTCCAGGAGGACCTGCTCGCCCCGTTGACGAAGGGCCAGCGCGCCGAGCTCAACTCCCTGCTGCGGCGGGTGTGCGCGGCGGCCGGCCGCGGCGCGGGACGCCGTACGCCCGCGCGGCCGGGCCCCCGCTGGGTGCTGACCGGCGGACAGCGCCGGAGGTGGGTCGTCGAGCAGGACGCCGCCGCCGGTGCGGCCGCGCGCCCGGACAGGGCCGCGCCCGGCCGGTGAGCACGGCGCCGCGACCGGCGGGGCTCCCGTAGCCGGTGCGGCGCCGGGTCAGCGCACGCTGCCCGCGGGCTGCTTGCTCACGGACGGTGCGGACAACGGCCCCCCGAGCGGCAGGACGCGGTCGGCGCGGCCGGTGACCAGGGGAAGGTCGTGGCTGACCAGGACGACCGCCAGGCCCCGGCCGGTGCGCAGGCCGTCGAGGAGGTCCATGAGCGCGGCGGCGGTGTCGGTGTCGAGGGCGGAGGTGACCTCGTCGCAGAGCAGCACGTCGGGTTCGGCGGCCAGGGCGCGGGCCAGCGAGACCCGCTGGCGCTGCCCGCCGGAGAGCTCGTGGGGGTGGCGGGCCGCGTAGTGCGCGGGCAGGCCGACGGCGTCGAGCAGTTCGGCGACGCGCTCCTCGCACCGGGCGGCGGGCAGGGCGAAGTGCAGCTTCAGCGGCCGGGTGAGGGTGGCGCCGACGGTACGGGCGGGGTTGAGGGCGCCGAGGGGGTTCTGCGGGACGAGCTGGATGCGGCGGCGCTGGTCGCGGGTGCGGCGCCGGTAGGAGGCGGCCAGCGGCTGGTCGTGGAGCGTGAGGGTGCCGGTGTCGGGCGTGTGGAGTCCGGCGAGGGTGCGCACCAGGGTGGTCTTGCCGCAGCCTGACGGACCGACGATTCCGGTGAGGGTGCCCGGGGTCAGGTCGAGGTCGACGTCCGCGAGGACGGTGCGCCGGGTGCGGCCGCTGCCCGTGTGGGCGCCGAGCGCCCGCACGCTCAGCACGGGGCCGCCGCCCTCGGCAGGCCGGGGCCCGCTCTCGGCCACCACCGTCGCCGGGCGGGCCGGCGCGGCCAGCGCGGACGGCGCGGACGGCGGGGCCTGCGCGGGCCACAGGGCGAGGGCGTCGTCGGCGCAGCGGGCGACGAAGTCGGGGTCGTGGCTGGTGAAGGCGATGGCGATGCCGTCGCGCTCGGCGATGGAGCGCAGCAGCTCGGCGATGTCGTCGCGCAGGGCGGCGTCGAGGCCCGCGGTGGGTTCGTCGAGCAGGAGGATCTCCGGCCGCCGGGCGAGGGCCCGGGCGAGGGCGACCCGGCGCTGCTGGCCGCCGGACAGCCCCGCGGTGCGGCGGTGTTCGAGGCGCTCGTCGGCGGGCAGCCGGACGGTGCGCAGCAGTTCGGGTACGGAGGTGCGGCGGCGGTCGGCGGCGGTCTCGGTGACGAGGCGCTCGACGCGCATCCGCGGGTTGAGGCCGGAGCCCGGGTCCTGGCCGACGAAGGCGAGCCGGTGGCGGCGGAGGCGGCGCAGTTCCTCGGGCGGCAGGGCGAGGATGTCCTGGCCGAGGACGTCGACGCCGCCGGCGCTGACGCGGGCGCCGGGCGGGAGGGCGCCGACGAGGGCGCGCAGCAGGGTGGTCTTGCCGGCGCCGGAGGGGCCGGTGATGGCGTGGACCCGGCCCGGGACGAGGGCGAGGTCGGCGTCGGTGAGCAGGGGCGTGTCCCCGAGCATGACGGTCAGGCCGGTGGCGCGGGCGGCGGGGTCGGGGGCGCTCACAACGGGGTTGCTCACAGCGGGGGTGCTCACAGCGGGGTCTCCGGGGTGGGCCGGGCGGGGGCGAGGGCTTCGGCGGCGAGGTTGACGCTGATGGCGAGCAGGCCGATGGCCAGGCAGGGCGCGCCGACGGCCCAGGGGTTGAGGGTGATGCCCGCCGCGTTCTCGCGGATCATCAGCGCCCAGTCGGCCTCGGGTGGTTGGGGGCCGAGCTGGAGGAACGCGGCGACGGAGACGATGTAGACGCCTTCGACGAAGCGCAGGCCGAACAGCGCCAGCAGGGTGGAGCGCAGGTTGGGCAGGACCTCGCGGAGCATCAGGTGCCCCAGCCGTTCGCCGCCCGCGGCCGCCGCCTCGATGTAGCCGGTGGCGGCGATGGGGGCGGCCGCGGCGGCGACGATGCGCACCGCGTACGGGATGCCCAGGAGGACGGCGGCGGCCGCGACGGCCAGGCGTCCTCCGGCGGGCCAGGCCAGGGCGATGAGCATGATGGCGAGGACGGAGGGCAGGAGGATCGTCAGGTCGGCGAGGCGTTCGATCCACCGGCCCAGCCGGGGCCGCAGGGCGGCGAGGATGCCGAGGGTGGTGGCGGCGGCGGTGACGACGAGGGCGATGGCCAGGGCGGTGGCGATCAGGGGCGCGCCGCCGGTCAGCAGGCGGCTGAGGACGTCGCGGCCGAGCTGGTCGCCGCCGAGCGGCGCGTCGGCGCCGGCCCCGGCGTACGGGAAGGTGACCGGGGTGTCGATCGGGTGGGGCGCCAGGAGCGGCCCCACGAGGGCGAGGAGGACGAGGAGCAGCGCGGGGACGGCGCGGACGAGGGCGCGCGCCGTGCGCCGGGTGGCGGGCGCGGGGGCCGCTGCTGTCGGGGCGTCGGCGGTCATCGGCGCTCCTCTCCGAGGGCGGTGGTGCGGACGAGGTCGGCCAGCAGCAGGAGCAGGCTGATGGCGGCTCCGGCCGCGGCCACGACGCCGGCGATGAGCGGGGTGTCGCGGTCGGTGATGGCTCCGGCCAGGACGGCGCCGATGCCGGGGTAGTTGAAGAGGGTCTCGACGACGACGGTGCCGCCCAGCAGCATGCCGGCGGAGGTGGCGATGCCGACGGCGATGGCGGGCAGCGCGCCGGGGAGCATGTGGTGGCCGAGGACGCGCCGGCGCGGCAGGCCGTCGAGGACGGCGGCCTGGACGTGCGGCAGCGCGGCCTGGTCGGCGAGGGCGCCGCGCACGATGCGGGTGTTCCAGCCGATCTGGGGGACGGCCAGGGAGAGCAGCGGCAGGACGAGCATGGTCCAGGATTCGGGGGCGCCGTCGGGGCCGGTGAGGGTGACGGCGGGCAGCCAGCCGGTCCACTGGGAGAGCAGGAGCAGCAGGGCGACGGAGACGACGAACTCCGGCAGGGCGAAGGCGGCGGTGGAGAGCGCGTCGACGGCCCGGTCGGTGCGCCCGCCGGGGCGCAGCGCGGCCCAACTGCCGAGCGCGAGGGCGCCGATGGTGCTCAGGGCGAGGGCCAGGGTGCCGAGCAGCAGGGTGTTGGGGAAGGGGCCGGCGAGGACGTCGGTGACGTGCTGGCCGCGCGCGGTGGTGCCGAGGTCGCCGGTGGGCAGGCCGGTCATCCAGTCCCAGAAGCGTTCCACGACCGGGCGGTCGAGTCCGAGGGCGGTGCGGCGGGCGGCGAGGTCGGCGGCGGTGACGCCGCGGTCGGAGGTCGCGCCGGCGGCGTCGCCGGGGAGGAGCTCGACGGCGGCGAAGACGCCGGCGAGCAGGACGACGAGCATGGCCAGGCGCCGGGCGGCCTGCCGGGCGACCCGGCCCGCACCGGGGAGGATGCGGGCCGGGACGCCGTGCGGCTGAAGGGTGGTCAACGGGACAGCCAGGTCTTCTCGAGCTGGACGCGGCCGTAGCCGGGGAGCTTGGGCAGGTCGCGCACGGCGGCGCCGGCGAGGTCGATGCCGTCGGCCATGCCCCACAGCAGGTAGCCGGACCTGGCGAACTCGATCTCCTGGAGCTGGTGCAGCAGCGTGCCGCGCGCGGCGGCGTCGGCGGTGCCCATGGCCGTGCGGTAGGCCTCGTCGAAGGCGGGGTCCTTGAAGCCGGACTCGTTCTGGCCGGCGTCGGAGAGCATCGTCTTGGAGGCGAAGAAGACGACCGAGTCGTTGGTGCCCCAGTACGTCGTGTAGAGCGTGCCCTTGAGCCAGGTGGCGTCCCAGAACACCTTGGAGTCCTGCTTGACGACGTTGATCTTCACGCCGGCCTCGCGGACCTGGGTGGCGAACAGGGTCGCGGACTCGGCCAGGCCGGAGATGTCCTCGGTGGTGATGAGGTCGTAGGTCCGGGAGGTGTCGAATCCGGCGTCCGCGAGGAGCTGCTTGGCCTTGGCGAGGTCGCGGGTGCGCTGGGGGATGTCCTTGGCGAGGGCGGGGTCGCCGGTGCCGAGGATGTCGTTGGCGACGCTGCCGTAGCCGGAGAGGACCTGCTTGACCATCGCGTCGCGGTCGACCGCCAGCTTCAGCGCCTCGCGCACCCGGGGGTCGGCGAAGGGGCCGTCGGCGGTGCGCATGACGATCGGCATCGCCATGTCGTTGGGGCGGCGCAGGATCCGGACGTCCTTGCGGGCCTCGGCGGTGCGGGCGGCGACGGCGCCGACGTTGGAGGCGACGTCGATCTGCCCGGCGAGCAGGGCGTTGGCCATGGCCTGGGGGCTCTCGAAGAGGCGGACCTCGACGGCGTCGAGGAGGACCTTGCCGCCGTACCACTGGTCGTTGCGCACCAGGCGGGCGTTGCCGTCGCGGTACCAGTCGAGCTTGAACGGGCCGGTGCCGGGGGCTCCGGCGATCGCGTCGTCCTTGGTGTCCTTCTTGAGGACGAAGGTGGTGAGGCGGGTCTGCAGCGGCAGGTCCGCGTTGGGGTAGTCGGAGACCAGGACGACGGTCTTCGGGTCCTCGGCCCTGATGCCCTCGGGCTGGATGCCGGGCAGGCGGCTCTTGCCGGCCGGGGTGTCGCGCAGGCGCCGCAACGACCAGACGACGTCGTCGGCGGTGACGGGGGTGCCGTCGTGGAAGACGGCGCCGTCGGCGATCGTGAAGCGCCAGGTCGTCAGGTCCTCCGACGGCTTCCAGGAGGCGGCCAGGCGCGGGACGGTGTTGGCGGTGTCCCCGGGTATCGCGAGGGTGTCGTAGAGCAGGCTGATGATCAGGTAGTCGCTCTCGTTGGCCTGGGTGCCGTGCGGGTCACGGGTGATCGCCGAGGCCTTGCCGAGGGCGCCGACCTTCAGCGTTCCCCCGGCGCGGGGCTGCGCGGACGCCGTACCGGCCGGTGCGGCGTCCTTGGATCCGCCCGTGCCGCTGCCGCAGGCGGCCAGCGCACCGGCCGCCCCGATACCGGCACCGGCCCACAGCAGCTGTCGTCGGGTGACGCGCACGTTCGTTCCTCGATTCGGATTGCGCTCGATTTGCTTAGGCTTACCTACCCTAAGTTCGAGGCCGCCCGCAAGCCGCCCGGCGGAGCGCACCCTCGTTCCGGCCGTGCGCCCCTCGCTCCCAAAACGCCGCGTGAGCAGCAGAATTGACCCTGAGCGGCCTGTGCGCCGCCGCCGGAAGCCGAGACTACGTAAATGTAGACATCTGATTTGGGTAAGGCTTGCCTTACTTCGAAGTCGTTGTTACGTTCATGTCGTCCGGCCGTTCGAGCCGCCCCGGACCCACGCCCCACGCGCTGCTCCCGCCCGTCCCACACCGGTGCGGTGATGCCGCGTGCTCGCACGCCCTCTCCCGTCCCGCCCCCGGAAGGTCCCGCCGTGCCCACCTGCCCTGCCCCGGTACGCCGCCTCGACACCGCCACCGCCACGGAACTGACCGACACCGCCGCCGAGTTGCTGGCCCGCCACGGCTCCGCCACCAGCCCCGACCTGCTGGCCGACCTGCCCGCGACCCGCACCCGGCTCAGCACGGAACTCCGGCACGCGCTGCGCCCGGTGGACACCGCCGACGGCCTGTTCGTGCTGCGCGGCCTGCGCCCCGACGACACCGAACTCGGCCCCACCCCCGGCCACTGGTCGACCGTCGGCGACGCCGGCGCGCTGTGGGACGTGACGCTGCTGCTGGTCTCCGCCCTGATGGGCACCCCGATCGCCTGGGACGGCCAGCAGGACGGCCGGTTCGTGCACAACATCGTGCCCTCGCCCGGCCACGAGAGCGAGCAGACCGGCGCCTCCAGCTCCGTCCTGCTCACCCCGCACACCGAGGACGCCTTCCACCCCGGCCGCGCCCACCTGCTGCTGCTCTGCTGCATGCGCAACCACGACCGGATCGCCACCACCGCGGCCGGCGTACGGCTGACCGCGCTCGCCCAGGCCGACCTGGACCAACTGAAGCGGCCCGTCGCGCCGATCCTGCCCGACGACGCCTACGAGCAGGCCCAGCAGTTCCCCGGCCGGCCCGCCCCGGTGCCCACCCTCTTCGACTCCCCCGACGGCCTGACCATGCGCTACGACCCCGCCTACACCCCGCTGGAGGGGACGGACGAGGCCTGGCGCGGCGCCTACGAGCGCCTGGGCGAGGAGCTGGCCCGGGTGTCCGTCGCGGTGAGCCTGGAGCCGGGCGACGTCCTGGTCGTCGACAACGACCTCGTCGTCCACGGCCGCGTCCCCTTCCGGGCCCGCTACGACGGCACCGACCGCTGGCTCAAGCGCGCCTCCGTCCGGGTCCAGGACCGCCCCACCCGCCCGCTCGCCGAGCACGACGAGCACGGCTACGGCCAGGCCGCCCTCACCGCCTGGGCCTCCTGACCGCCCGCTCTCCCCCCTGCTTTCCAGACGCCGCCTCACCGAACCGAAAGGGCACCCGCGTGGACCGGGACGACACCACCCTGCGCGTACTCTCCACCAGCGACCTCGCCGGCCTGGACATCACCCTGGCCGACGTCGTCGACACCGTCGAACAGGCCTACCGCACCCTGGCCGCCGGCCGGTCCGACAACCCCCGCAAGCTCACCGTCCAGCCCGCCGACGGCCACTCCGTCTCCTACGCCATGCTCGGCCGCGACGGGGTGCGCAACGTCGTCGCGTTCAAGACCTCGTACAAGCACGGCCTGGACAAGGGCCGCGACGAGCAGCACTACTACACGACGCTGACCGTCTACGACGACGTCACCGGCCTGCCGGTCGCCATGATGGACTGCTCCCGCATCGGCTCGCTGCGCACCCCGGCCGTCTCCGCCCTGCTGGCCCGCGAGTGCGCCTCCCCCGACGCCGCCACCGCGCTGGTGATCGGCACCGGCACCCAGGGCCGCCTCGCGCTGCCGTTCCTGCTCACCACGCTGCCCGGGCTGAAGCGCCTGCTGCTCTCCGGCACCCACCCCGACGGCATCGCCGCCGTCCGCCAGGAGCTGGAGCGCCACTTCCCCGGCCGCGAGCTGGAGTTGGTCACCGACCTCGAAGCGGCCGCCCGGGACGCGGACGTCATCGTCGCCACCGCCGGCGGCCACACCCCCGCCGCCGTCGAGGCCGACTGGCTGAAGCCCGGCGCGACCGCGATCCTCGTCGGCCACGGCCTCGCCCCGTCCACGCTGCACCGCGCGGACCGGGTGATCGCCACCAGCGAGGCCCAGATGCGCGTCACCGGCACCGACATGGCCGACGCCGACGGCACCCTGCCCGCCGTCGACCTGGAACTGCCCGCCGCCGTCTCCGGCGCCTCCAACGCCCGTACCGCACCCGACCAGCGGATCTTCGCCTACAACAGCGGCCTGGTCGTCACCGACATCGCGCTCGGCCACCGCTTCGCCCAACTCGCCGCCGACCAGGGCCTGGGCACCGAGGTGGACCTGTGGCGCTGACCCTGCCCGCCCACCCCGACCCACTCGCCGAGCGCCTCCACGCGAGCGGCCTGCTCCACGAACTCGCCCACGGCCTCGGCGGAGGGTTCCACTACCTGCTGCCCGAGCGCTTCGACGCCAACCTCGCCGCGTTCCGCGCCGTCCTCGCCGACACCGGCGTGGACGGGCGGGTCTACTACGCCAAGAAGGCCAACAAGGCCGCCGCGTTCGTCGAACGCTGCGCCGCCACCGGGGCCGGGGTCGACGTCGCCTCGCTCGGCGAACTGCGCGAGGCGCTCGGCCACGGCGTGCGCGGCGAGGACCTCGTCGTCACCGGCCCCGCCAAGTCCGAGGCCCTGCTGCGCATCGCGGCCCTCCAGGGCGCGCTGATCGCCGTCGACGCCCTCGACGAACTGGAGCGCGTCCTGCACCTGGACGTCCCCCGGCCCGTCCGCCTCCTGCTGCGCCGTCACCCGCCCGCCCAGCCCCGCAGCCGCTTCGGCCTCGACGACGACCAGCTGGACGCCGCGCTGTCGCGCTGCGCCGCGGCCGGTGGGCGGGTCCGGATGGAGGGCTTCAGCTTCCACCTGTCCGGCTACGAGGTGCGGCCGCGCACCGACCTCGCGGGCGAACTCGTCGACCTGTGCCTCAAGGCCCGGACGATGGGCCTGCCGGCGGACCGGATCAGCATCGGCGGCGGCTTCGCCGTCGACTACGTGCCCGCCGACGCCTGGGAGCTGTTCCTCGCCGAGCAGGAGCCCGGGCACTACCACGGCGGCCGGACGTTCACCACGGGCGACTTCTACCCCTACCACTCCCCCGTCGCCGGGGCCGACGCGCTGCGCTCGATCCTCACCGGCCGCCCGGGCGGGCAGGGGCCAGACCTGGCCGAGCGGCTGCGGGAGGCCGGCGTGACGCTGCTGCTGGAACCCGGACGCGCGCTGCTCGACCGGGCCGGCTCCTCCGTCTTCGTCGTCCAGGGCGTCAAGGACCGGGCCGGATACGGCATCGTCACCGTCGACGGCACCAGCCTGAGCCTGTCCGAGCAGTGGTTCAACAGCGAGTACCTGCCCGAGCCCGTACTCCTTCCCCGCTCTCCCGGCCAGCCGGCCGAGGAGTACCGGGCGTGCGTCGGCGGCGCCAGCTGCCTCGACTCCGACCTCCTGACCTGGCGCAAGATCCCCTTCCCCGCCCGGCCCCGGGTCGGCGACCTCCTCGTCTACCCCAACACCGCCGGCTACCAGATGGACTCCAACGAGTCCCCCTTCCACGACCTCCCCCTGCCGGCCAAGGTCGTCGTCCAGCACGAGGACGGCCGACCGCGCTGGCGCCTCGACCGCCGCCCCGCCCTCTGATCCCACTGATCCGACGCCGCCCACCGCGCTCACCAGGAAGCCCCCCGCCATGACCGACGCCCTGCACCGCCCCCCGGTGGTCACCCGGATCTCCGACCTCATCGGCTACACCCCGCTGTTCGAACTCGCCCGCGCCGACAACGGCGCCCGCCTGTTCCTCAAACTGGAGATGTTCAACCCCACCGGCAGCGCCAAGATCCGCATGGCCCGGCAGATGGTCCTCGACGCCGAGGAGCGCGGACAGCTGCGCGAGGGCGGCCACATCATCGAGTCCACCTCCGGCAACACCGGCCTCGGGCTGGCCGTGGTCGCCGCCGAACGCGGCTACCGCTTCACCGCCGTCGTCGACAACCACGCCGCCGCCGACAAGCTGCGCGGCATGAAGGCCATGGGCACCGAGCTGGTGTACGTCGACGCGGACACCGACGGCGAGGAGCTGCACACCGCCGCCCGCGAGGAGCTCGCCGAGGAGATGGCCCGCGGCAAGGACAACACCTTCTTCACCGAGCAGCACAACAACCCCAGCAACGCGGTCGGTTACCACGCGGTCGGCCGGGAGATCGCCCAGGCCCTGGACAACCGGGTCGACGTGCTGGTCGGCGCCGTCGGCACCGGCGGCGGGCTGTGCGGCACCGCCCGCGAGCTCAAGGCGTACGTGCCGGACGTGACGGTCGTCGGCGTCGAGCCGAAGGGCTCCATCGCCTTCGGCCCGCCCGCCCACGACTACTACCAGTCCGGCACCGGCACCCCCGAGGGCGCCACCATCGGCCTGCTCGTCGACTACGACCTCATCGACGAGGGCGTCAAGGTCGGCGACATCGAGGCCTTCGCCACCGCCCGCGTCGTGGCCCGCCGCACCGGGCTGCTCATCGGCGGCTCCGCCGGCGGCGTCGTCCACGACGCCCTGGCCCGCCTGACGACCCTGCCGCCGGACGCCGTTATGGTCGCGTTCATCAACGACGGCGGGGAGAAATACCTGGACACCGTCTTCAACGACGACTGGATGACGGCCCGCGACCTCCTCGACGAGGCCGTCGAGACCGACATCGACGACTCCCTCGCCAAACTCCGCAGGCCCTGACACCCCAGATACGTGACACCCAGAGACGTGACACCCACCATGCAGCAGCTGACCACCCTGGCGCGCGACAGCCGCGCGCTCGCCGCCCTCGCCGTACCGCTCGCCCTCACCCAGCTCGCCCAGGTCGCCCTCACCACCACCGACACGATCATGATGGGCGTCCTGGGCACCGAGGCCCTCGCGGCCGGCGGCCTCGCCCTGGTGATCTTCAACCAGCTCCGCACCATGGGCGTCGGGCTGGTCACCTCCGTCGGCAACCAGGTGGCGGCCGCGGCGGCCCGGGCCGAACGCGCCGGAACCGCCGAGCCCGCTGGAACCGATGCCGACGCCGACACCGACGCCGCCGACCAGGAAGTCCGGGGCCTGGTGCGGGCCGCGATGGCCGTCGCCACCCTCGCCGGACTGGCCGGCGCCGTCCTGATGGTCCTCATCGGCCAGGCCGCCACCTGGCTCGGCCAGGACGCGGAGGTCGCCCACCGCGCCCAGGGCATGCTCGCCGCCCTCGCCCCCGGCCTCGTGCCCTGCCTCTGGTTCCAGGCGATCCGCCAGTTCACCGTCGGCATGCGCCGCCCCCAGGCCCTGCTGCGGATCACCCTCGCCTCCGTCGCCGTCAACGCCGCCCTCAACTGGGCCTTCATCCACGGCACCTGGGGCCTGCCCCGGCTCGGCCTCACCGGCATCGGCGTCGCCACCAGCAGCGTCTACCTGCTGTCCTTCCTCGCCCTCTACGCCTCCGCCCGCCGCGACGACCGGCTGGCACCGCTGCTGAGCCTGGACTTCTGGCGCGCCGACGCCGCGACCGTCCGCCGCCTGCTCGGCCTCGGCACGCCGATCGCCGCCACCTACGGCTCCGAGGCTGGGTTCTTCTCCGTCACCGCGCTGCTCGCCGGCAGCTTCGGCCCCGCCGCGCTCGCCGCCCACACCGCCGTCAACCAGCTGATCTACATCGTCTTCCAGGTCGCCGTCGGCCTCTCGCACGCCGCGTCCATCAACGTCAGCCGCGAACTCGCCCTCGGCGAGTACGCCGCCGCCCGCCGCATCAAGAACACCGCGCTCGCCTGCGGCGCCGTGGTGATGACGGTCGTCGGCACCCTCTACCTCGCGCTCCCGGACCTCGTCCTGCGCCCCTACTTCGACCCGAACGCGCCCACCGACCAGCAGGGCCTGGAGATCGCCACCGGCCTGCTCGTCGTCGTCGCCGTCCTGCAGTTCTTCGACTGCGCCCAGAACATCGGCGTCGGCCTGCTGCGCGGCCTCGACGACACCAGGAGCGGCTTCCGCATCACCCTCGTCGGCTACTGGGCCGTCGGCCTGCCCGCCTCCTGGCTCCTCGCCTACCCCCTCGGCGGCGAGACCCGCGGCCTCTGGTTCGGCCTGCTGATCGGCCTCGCCACCACCGCGGTCCTCCTCCTGCGCCGCTACGGCCGCGCCCTCACCGCCAGGGCCGCCACGGCATCCGACGCCGTCACCGCCGGAGCCTGACAGCCCGTCGGCGGTGCCTGACAGCCCGTCGGCGGTACCGGAGGACGGGCGCCACCCCGCCCGCCCTCCGGCGCACCACCCTGCTCCGCATCCACCCACCACCACGTGAGACTCCCCCATGCACGCTGCCTCGCTCGCCGCCACCGCCACCCCGTACGTCCTGCCCCCGCTGTGGCGCGTCCTGACCAAGGCCGGCTACTTCCTCGGCCTCAGCGCGGCCATCGGCACCACCGTCACCTACGCCACCACCGTCCGCCCCGCCCTGCGCGGCGCGGACCCCGACGACTCCAGGGTCCTGCGCGCCAGGGCCGCGACCTGCCTGGCCGTGTCCGGCGTGGTCCTCCTGGTCGCCGGCTACTTCCAGCTCGCCGCCCGCCTCGCCCGCGCCGGCAAGGGCATGCCCTTCGGTGACGCCCTCGCCCCCGGCAGGCTCCGGGACTACCTCCAGGCCCCGGCCGCCAAGGGCGCCTGGATCGCCCAGGGCACCGTCTACCTCGTCCAGAACGCCGTCCTGGCCGCGACCGCCGTCCTGCTGGCCGCCCTGTTCGTCCCCGCCGTACGCCGCCACGTCGACGCGATAGCGCTCACCGCGCTGCCGGCCGCCCTCGCCGTCACCCTGATCGCCGCCGTCCCGACCAGCACCCCCGCCGGACTCGACCGCTGGCTCGACCTCCTCCTCGACCAGGCGCACATCGTCTCGGGCACCGTCTGGCTCGGCGGCCTCGCCCTGCTCGTCGCCCTCGCCGGCACCCGCGGCCGGCTCGGTACGGGCGCCGGCCTGCTGTGGGCGGACCTGTGGCGCCGCTTCAGCCTGGTCGCCATGGTCTGCGTCGCCGCCGTCACCGTCTCCGGCCTCTGGCTCAGCTGGAAGCACGTCGGCGCGGTCTCCCAGCTGTGGACCACCGGCTACGGCCTCGCCCTGCTCGTCAAGGTCCTCCTCGTCCTCGGCCTCGTCACCGCCGGCGCCTTCAACCAGTTCTGGCTGATGCCCCGCATCGCCCACGCCCGCCGCACCGACGACACCTCCTCCCTGCTCCACCTCACGCTGCGGCACTTCCCGAAGGTCGTGTGGGGAGAGGTCGCCCTCGGCGTCGCCGTCCTGGCGGTCGTCCCGTTCATCACCGGATCGGCGCGCGCCGAGGCCGCGGACGCCAAGGCCGTCTCCTCCGGCACCGTCTTCGCGGCCGGCGCCGCCCTCGTGCTGGCCCTCGGCGTCTCCCTCTACGCCACCGCCAAGGCCTCCGACGCCCTCGCCCGCCGTCAGGGCGCCACCGCCTGACGACGGACGTGGGGCCGCCCCCCCCGGTCGGGGGCCCCCCCCGGGCCCGCCGCCCGAGCCTGCCACCCCAACGGCGCCACCCCCCCCCCG
>NZ_JBHUAL010000237.1:0-14770 GCF_042789775.1 Kitasatospora sp. NPDC056800
CGCACCTCGCCCCGGCTCGGGGCGCCGCGTGCGCCGGGGCGGGGCTGCCGCCCGAAGGCTTCCGACGACCCGGGGCCCCGGGGCCGACCCCGGTGAGTGGATCTCATATCCGGGATAGCATCGCGAATATGGGAATCGACGCGGCCGCCGACGAGCGGCTGGCACAACGACTCGCCGAGCTGAGGCTGGAACGCGGGTGGACCTTGGAGGAGTTGGCACGGCTGGCGGACGTCAGCCGGTCGACGCTGTCCCGGGTGGAGCGGGCGGAGGTCAGTCCGACGGCCGCGCTGCTCGGGCGGCTCTGCGCCGTGTACGGGCGGACCATGTCCCGGCTGCTCGCCGAGGTGGAGTCCGGTCCGGCCCGGCTGGTGCGGGCCGGGGAGCAGCAGATGTGGCGGGACGGGACGACCGGGTTCGTCCGCCGGTCGGTCTCGCCGCCGCACGGCTCGCTGCGCGCGGAGATCATCGAGGGCCGGCTGCCGGCCGGCGCGGACATCGCCTACGACCGCGCCTGCACGCCCGGCCGGGAGCACCACCTCTGGCTGCTGGAGGGGAACCTGGAGCTGACCGTGGACGGTGAGCCGCAGCCGCTCGGCCCCGGCGACTGCCTGCGCTACGTCGGCAGCACCAGCCGCTTCCGCAGCCTCGGCCCGGGCGAGGCCCGGTACGCACTGGTGGTGGTCGAGCCGTGAGCGCCGCCACCGGGCCGATAGCGAAGGAGCCCGAGGAGAGCCCCGGGAACGGCGGGGCGCCCCAGGAACCCGGGAAGCCCGGGGGACCCAAGGAGCGCTTCGACGCCGCCGGGCGCCGGGTGCTGCTGGTCTGCGTCGCGGGCGGCTTCACCACGCTGCTCGACCAGTCCGTCCTCAACACCTCCATCCCCGCCCTGCGCGAGACCCTGCACGCCGGGCCCGCCGACCTCCAGTGGATCGTGGCCGGCTACTCGCTCGCCTTCGGCCTCGCGCTGATCCCCGGCGGGCGGCTGGGCGACGTCAAGGGCCGCAAGTGGTTCTTCGTCACCGGCCTCGCCCTGTTCACCCTGGTCAGCCTGGTCTCCGCGACCGCCACCGAGCCCGGGGTGCTGATCGCCGCCCGGCTGCTCCAGGGCGTGGGCGCCGGCCTGGTCAACTCCCAGATGATCGGCACCCTCCAGGACGTCTTCGACGGCCAGTTGCGGGCCCGCGCCCTCGGCATGTACGCCGTCACCGGCGGCCTCGCCTTCACGCTCGGCCCGCCGATCGGCGGCGCGGTGCTGGCCCTGGCCGGCCCCGAGCACGGCTGGCGGCTGACCTTCCTGCTCAACGTCCCCTTCGGCCTGGCCACCGTCGCCCTGGCGGCCCGCCACCTGCCGAAGCCCCGCCCCAGCGCCCGGAACGCCGACCTCGACGTCCTCGGCCTGCTGCTGGTCGGGGCGCTCACCCTGGCCCTGATGCTGCCCTTCGTCCGGCCGCCCGGCTGGACCGGCTGGCTCGCCTTCGCGGCCGCCGCCCTGCTGCTGCTCGGCGCGCTCGCCTGGTGGCAGCGGCGCTACGCCCGGTCCGGCGGCCACCCGCTGATCCACCCGGCCCTCACCCGCTCCGCGCCGTACGCGCTCGGGACGGCCACCGCGATGGCCCAGTTCGGCTCCTCGCTCGCCGCCTCGCTGGTCCTGACCATGTTCCTCCAGGACGGCCTCGGCCTCTCCCCGATGGGCGCCGCGCTGGTCGCGCTGCCCTCCGCCGTGGCCATGGGCGTGGCCTCCGCGCTCGCCTGGCGGGTCGTCCAGCGCTACGGCCGACGCACCGTCACCGTCGGGATGGTCGGCTCCGCGCTCGCCATGCTGCTCAGCGGACTGCTCGCGCACTGGGCGCCCGCCGCCGTGCTGCCCTGGCTGCTGGCGCTGCTGCAACTGCTCGGCGGCGCCTCGGTGGGCCTGATGGGCTCCACCAACCAGGCGTACGTGCTGCGCCACGCGCCCGCCGAGGCGGCGGGCGTGAGCGGGGCGATCCTGCAGATGGCCCAGCGGATCGCGGCGGCCGTCGCGGTCTCGGCCCTGTCCGGGGTCTACCTGCGGGAGACCGTCGGCGGTGGCGGGCACCGCTCCGCCTACCTGACGGCGAGCGTGGTGTGCGCCGCGGTGGCCGGACTCGCCGTCCTGGCCTCGGTGTTCGCCGGCCGCGCCACGGCCCGCGAGCAGCACGACGGCGGACCGGTCGCGATGAGCCGAGGGCGAACACCGGTCCGTTAGGCGGTGGTCGGCGCGTACCGTGGCGGGCATGACCGACGTACGGACCCGGACCGTGGACCTGCCCGAGGTGACGCTCGCCTACCGCGAGAGCGGACGGCCCGGCGGCCCGCCGCTGGTGCTGCTGCACGCCCTCGGCGAGCGGGCCGCCGACTGGGACACCGTCCTGCCGGAGCTCGCCCCCGGCCACCACGTGTACGCGCTCGACCTGCGCGGCCACGGCGACAGCGCCCGCACCGCCGCCTACGCGCTGGAGGCGATGCGGGACGACGTGCTGGCCTTCCTCGACGCCCTCGGGCTCGCCCGCGTCGACCTGGTCGGCCACTCGATGGGCGGCGCCGTCGCCTACCTGCTCGCCCAGGCCGCGCCCGAGCGGATCGACCGGCTGGTCCTGGAGGAGATCCCCGCGCTGTACCCGCGCCCGGCGAGCGCGCCGCCCGAGGACCCGGACCCGGACGTGCATTTCGACTGGGCGGCGGTCGAGGCGGTCAGGGCCCAGCTCGACGACCCCGACCCGGCCTGGCGGGAGGGGCTGGCCGGGATCACCGCCCGCACCCTGGCCGTCGCCGGCGGCCCGGCCAGCCACGTCCCGCAGGAGCGGATCGCCGAACTCGCCCGGCTGATCCCGGACTGCCGCCTGGTCACCGTCGAGGCCGGGCACCTGGTGCACGGTGCCCGGCCCGCCGGGTTCGTCGCCGCGGTGGCGCCGTTCCTGGCCCGCTGAGCCGCAGGGCCGCTGCCGTCGAGTGAGGCGGACGCCGGGCGGGGCGGGCGGCGGATCGGTCAGACGCCGTGCTCGACGGGCAGCCGCCCGTTGCGCACCGCCGTCAGCAGGTCGGCGTGGTCGGCCTCGGTGCGGTCGGCGTAGGCCACCGCGAAGGCGGCGACGGCCTCGTCCAGCGCCTCGCTCTTGCCGCAGTACCCGGCCAGCAGGTCCGGGTCGGCGGTGTGCGAGTGCGCCCGGGCCAGCAGGGCGCCGGTGATCCGGGCGTAGTCGTCCAGCTGGCCAGGCAGCAGCGCCGCCGGGTCGACACTGCCCTTGCGGTTGCGGAACTGCCGTACCTGGTACGGGAGTCCGTCGACCGTGGTCCAGCCCAGCAGGGTGTCGCTGACCACCTGCATGTGCTTCTGGCCGAGCACCACCCGGCGGCCCTCGTGCCCGTCCGCCGCGGGCCGCGGCCCGGCCGGCAGGTACGGCAGCAGCGCGGACGGGCGGGCCTCCTTCACCTGCAGCACCAGCGGCTGGTCCCGGTGGTCGGTGAGCAGCACCACGTACGAGCGGGTGCCCACGCTGCCGGTGCCCACCACCCGGAACGCCACGTCCTGCACCCGGTAGCGGGACAGCAGGGTGCGGACCTCGGCCGGAACCGTCTCGACGTACGGGCCGAGCGCGTGCGCGACGGCGCGGGCGGTCGCGTCGGTCACCTCGGTGAGCACCGGGGGAGCGGCCGTGAACCGCCAACCGCCGTCCGCGGTACGGGCGGTGCTGCGGGCGGCGAACCGGGCGCTGGTGTTGCCGAGCGCCTTCGCGCCGACCTTGCGCAGCACCTCGGCGAGGTCGTGCGCCTCGGCGAAGGAGACCAGCTGCTCGTCCGCGATGGCGTTCCAGGCGTCCAGCCCGGGCAGTTTGGCGAGCGTGCGCACCGTCCGGCGGTAGGAGCCCGCCACGTGCTGGGCGGCCTCGCGCGCGGTGGTCTCGCTCGCCCCGGCCTCCCGGGCGGCCAGCACCAGGCTGGCGGCGAGCCGCTTGAGGTCCCACTCCCAGGGGCCGGGGACGGTCTCGTCGAAGTCGTTGATGTCCAGCACGATCTGGCCGCGCGCGTCGCCGTACAGGCCGAAGTTCGCGGCGTGCGCGTCCCCGCAGAGCTGCGCGCCCACCCCGGTCACCGGGGTGCCCGCGAGGTCGGCGGCCATCAGCCCGGCCGAGCCGCGCAGGAACGCGAACGGGCCGGCGGCCATCCGGCCGACCCGGATCGGCACCAGCCGGGCTATTCGGCCGGCGTTGGAGGCCTCCAGCGCGGTCACGGCCGTCGGCCGGTCGGGTGCGGGCGCGAACTCCGCGTGCCGCTCCCGGGGCACCCGGGTCCGCAGCTCCTTGCCGCGCTCCCGCGCCCGCCCGTCCTGCGCCGGGGCGAACCCGGCCACCGCGAACCCGCGCCGGGTCCGCTCGTCCCGCCCCGCCGCCGACCCCGACCCGGCCGCCTCGGCCCCACCCACGTGCGCCACTGTCCCCGCCCGTCCCTTCCGGTCCTCGCCCCGCCCACGACCTGCGCGGACGTTTCATCGGGGGGAGTGACGTACGGGGTGGCGCGGTGGTTCCGGGAGGGGAGGGTCCGCTTGCGGGTCGCGGGGGTGGTGCGGGGGCGGCGGGGCGTGCGTGGGGCGCGGGGCCGGGGCGGAGCCCGTGGGGCGCGGGGTAGCGTGGGGCGGGTGAACGATCTTGGGGGGAGCGGTTCCCGGGCGCTTCGGCGCACGCGCCTGGCGGCCGCGTCGGCGGCGGTGCTGACCGTGGCGGCCGGGCTGGGTGTGCGGGCCGTGTTCGGCGGGGACTTCGCCAAGTGCGCCGGGGACGCGCTCTACACCGTCCTCCTGTACGCCCTGCTCGTGCTGGCCGCGCCGAGGCTGCGCCCCGGCCGGGCCGCCGCCGTGGCCGCCGCGCTCAGCTGGGCCGTGGAGCTGTTCCAGCTGACCGGACTGCCGGACGCCTGGGGGCGGCACAGCACCCTGGCCCGGCTGGTGCTGGGCTCGACCTTCAACCCGCCGGACCTGCTCTGGTACCTGGTCGGCGCGGGCTGCGCCGGGGTGCTCCACCGGGTGCTGCGGACCTCCCGGGTCGCGGCACCCGGCGGAGCCGTCTGAACGCGGCTGCCCGGGCCGGGCGAGCGGCCTGACGGACCGTCAGAGCGGGAGCAGGTCCGGCCGCTTGGGCTCGACGTGGTCGCCCGAGGACTCGCCGCGCAGGCGCCGGCCGACCCAGGGCAGCAGGTACTCGCGGGCCCACTGGATGTTCTCCCGCCGCTGGTCGGCGGGGGTGAGCGCCTGGGCGTCCGGCCACGGGGCCTCCGGGTCCTGCGCGGTGCGCAGGCCCAGCGAGCGGGCGGCCAGCAGGGCGACCCGCTGGTGCCCCTCGGGGGACAGGTGCAGGCGGTCCTCGCTCCACGCGCGGCGGTCCTGCACCGCGCGAAGCGACCACAGGTCGGCCACCTTGCAGCCGTTGCGGTCGGCGACGGCGCGCATGTGCCCGTTGTAGGTGGCGATCTTGCCGCGCAGGTGCTTCAGCAGCGGCACGTCCTTGGTGTCGAAGCCGGTGCAGATCAGCACCGTCCCGGCGCTTTCGGTGAGTTGGACGACGGCGGCCTCGAAGCGCTCGGCCACCTCGTCCGGGTCGGCGCCCGGTCGGAGGATGTCGTTGCCGCCCGCGCAGAAGGTGACCAGGTCGGGCTGGAGGCGCTGGACCTGTGGCACCTGCTCGGCGGTGATCTGGTCCAGCAGCCGGCCGCGCACCGCGAGGTTGGCGTAGCGGAAGGCGCCCGGCGGGCGCCCGTCGGCGAGGATCCCGGCGAGGCGGTCGGCCCAGCCGGCGAACCTGCCGTCGACGCCGGGGTCGTTCAGACCCTCGGTGAAGCTGTCGCCGATGGCGGCATACGAATCGAGGTCAAGGGTCTCCTGGAGATTCGGCATGAAAGAGATAGTTCACCCAATCAAGTGACCTACGCCACCGTAGGTGACTCCGGCGGCACGTGAGATGGACCACGTGCCCCCGTGGGCCCTATGAACCCGGGGGTAGTTCCCACACGGTCACGTCCAATGTGGTCCGGCCGTCGTTTCCCGCGCTGCGCGCCGTGAAGTACCCGACCCGCATCTTCGCCGTCCCGAAACACGCCATGGAACCGGGCCGCACGGTGACGGTCTGCTGCCCGAGGACGGTGTTGAGCTTGTGCCGGCAGTCCTCCCGGCTGGGTGGGTTCGGCCCGGGCCAGGGGATGACCGCCTGGCCCGTGACCTGGTTCTGTTCGCACCCGGCGGCGCATTGGAGCCTGAGGTCTCCGGTGGGCGAGATCCCCGGCGGCACCGAGTCGAGCCCGTATCCCCAGATGATCCGCCCGCTGCTCATGCCGGTGTCGAGGGTGAGCTGTCCCTGCCACTGGACCGGCACGGACACCGGTCCGGACGCGGGTGCCGGGCTCGGGGTCGGGGTCGGCTCCGGAGGCACCACGGGCTCCGGAGGCGAGGGAGCCGGTGGGGAACCCGGCGACGCGGAGGAGACGGGGGGCGACGGCGATCGGCCGTCCCGGGCCAGGTCCGCGCCCGAGAGCTGCCCCCGGACGAGCAGCAGGCCCGACCCGAGGCCCACCAGTGCCCCGAGGAGCAGCAGGCCGATCCAGAGGGCCCGCCGATCGGGTGGCGGCGGCTGGGGAGGATGGATGTTGGCCACGCCGGCCTGGACCACGTTGCCGTGGATGGTGCTCTCGCCGATCCGGCTCGTGGCGTTCACGTCTCGGTCGTCGTTCCCCAACGCCTGCCCCCGACTGCCGGTCCGCCGTCCACTCGGATGCTGTCTACCCCCGGGGCGTCCGGGCGGAACTCCGGCCGGACTCCGGACGACCCGAGGCGCCGGGCCCGCCGGTGGCGCGGTCCGCCGGCCGACGCCGGAGGGTCGGTGCGCCGGTGCCTGCGCCGGGTGCGCGGGGGCGTGCGACTGCCGGGAGCGCCCACCCGGGTGTGCGAACGGTTCCGTCGGGGCAGCCGCCTTGGGAACGAAGGTGTTCGGCCCCGTGAACCCCGAACTCCGTGCGACGAACTCCCCGCGATCCAAGGATGGTTGAGCCATGCTCACGCAGACCCCGGAGCGCCACGCCCGGCCTCGGCGCTACCTGATGTGCCGGCCGACGCACTTCACCGTGGACTACGCGATCAACCCGTGGATGGACCCCGCCCAGCCCACCGACACCGCGCTCGCCCTGCGCCAGTGGGAGCGGCTCTACTGGACGTACCGCCGGCTCGGCCACACCGTCGAGCTGATCGACCCGGTGCCCGGCCTGCCCGACATGGTGTACGCCGCCAACGGCGCCACCGTCCTGGACGGCCGCGCCCTCGTCGCCACCTTCCGCTACCCGGAGCGGGCCGCCGAGTCGGAGGCCTACCTGGCCTGGTTCCGCGAGCGCGGCTACCGCGAGGTGCGCCGGGCCGGGCACGTCAACGAGGGCGAGGGCGACCACCTGGTGGTGGGCCGCCGGGTGCTCGCCGGGACGGGCTTCCGCACCTCGCGCGCCGCGCACGCCGAGGCCGGGGAGTTGTTCGGCGTCCCGGTGGTCAGCCTGACCCTGGTCGACCCGCGCTTCTACCACCTGGACACCGCGCTGGCGGTGCTCGCCGACGACCACGTCATGTACTACCCGGAGGCCTTCGACGCCGACAGCCGTTCGGTGCTGCGCGCGCTCTACCCGGACGCGATCCTCGCCGACCGGGCCGACGCCGAGGTGTTCGGGCTCAACGCGGTCTCGGACGGCCGCCGGGTGCTGCTGCCGGAGGCCGCCAAGAACCTGGCCGGCCGGCTGACCGAGCACGGCTACCAGCCCGTCCCGGTGGACGTCTCGGAGCTGCTGAAGGGCGGCGGCGGGGCGAAGTGCTGCACCCTGGAGCTCAGGCCGGAGTGACGGTGCCGCCCCCGGTGCCGCCCCGGATGCCGTGCCGGGCGTCGTCCGGCTCCGGCGCCGCGGTGACCAGCAGCACCTCCAGGGTGCGCGGCCCGTGCACCCCCTCCACCCGGTCCAGCTCGATGTCGCTGGTGGCGGACGGCCCCGAGATCCAGGTCTGCGGCCGTACCGGATCGAGCCGGGGCAGTGCGAGCGGCACCGAGGCGACGACCTGCTCCGGGGCCCGCACCACGCAGACGTGGTGGTCGGGGACGAGCGAGAGCAGCCGTCGCCCCTGGCCCGGTCCGGCGTCCAGCACGATCGTCCCGGTCTCGGCGACGGCCAGCGCGCAGCCGGTCACCACGCTGTCCACGGCGTCCAGCCGGGCGGCGGTCAGCGTCCCGTCGTCCGGGAGGAGTTCGACCCCCTCGGCCTCGGCCGCGGTGAGCCAGTCGGCCGGCAGCCCGGCCGGCACCACGACCGTCCGGCTGCCCCGCTCCACCAGCAACCCGGCGATCCGGCGCGGCAGTTCGTCCTCGTGGCAGCGGTGCACCAGGGCCCGGTAGTCGGCCAGGTTGTGGTGCAGCAGGTCGAGCACCGCCGCCGGGTCGTCCGTCGGCACGTGCGCCGTCAGGTAGTCGCGGGGCAGCGGCTGTTCGGCCACCCCGGCGGCGTCGCCGAGCGCGGCCCGGATCCGGCCGAGCACCAACTCCCGTGAGTTCGAAGGCCGTTCGGGCCGGTCGGATGCGGTCATGTGCGGTTCCTCCGCCACCAGTCGCGGAACGGTTCGGCCGGCACCTCCGGCAGGTCCCGGGTGTCGGTCCAGGCCCGCCCGGGCCCGGGCAGCCGGCGCGGGTGCAGCGACCGGGTGCGCCCGGCCAGCCGCTCGGCGGCGGCGAGCGCCGCCGGGTGGTCCAGCACGAACCCGGCGGCGGCCATCGCGGCCCGCTCCAGCGGGTGCCCGCCCTGCTCGGCGACCCGCTCGCGCAGGTGCACCAACACCTCGGGGATGTCGATCGCCACCGGGCAGACCTCGTAGCAGGCCCCGCAGAGCGAGGAGGCGTACGGCAGCGAGGCGTCCACCGGGCTCGCGGTGCCGCGCAGTTGGGGCGTCAGGATGGCGCCGATCGGCCCCGGGTAGACCGAGCCGTAGGCGTGCCCGCCGGCCCGCTCGTACACCGGGCAGACGTTGAGGCAGGCCGAGCAGCGGATGCAGCGCAGCGCCTGGCGGCCGACCTGGTCGGCCAGCGCGGTGGTACGGCCGTTGTCCAGCAGCACCAGGTGGAACTCGGACGGGCCGTCGCCCTCCGTCGTCCCGGTCCAGAGCGAGGTGTACGGGTTCATCCGCTCGGCGGTGGAGGAGCGGGGGAGCAGCTGGAGGAAGACCTCCAGGTCCCGCCAGGTCGGCACGACCTTCTCGATCCCGACCACCGAGATCAGCGTGCGCGGCAGGGTGAGGCACATCCGGCCGTTGCCCTCGGACTCGACCACCACCAGGGTGCCGGTCTCGGCGACCATGAAGTTGGCGCCGGAGACGGCGACTTCGGCGCGCAGGAACTTCTCCCGCAGGTGCAGCCGGGCGGCCTCGGCGAGTTCGGCGGGCGAGTCGGTGAGGCCCCTGGGCGCCGGGCGGCCCCAGGAGGCCATCCGCTCGGCGAAGACCTGCCGGATCTCCGCCCGGTTGCGGTGGATCGCCGGCACCAGGATGTGCGAGGGCCGGTCGTCGCCCAACTGCACGATCAGCTCGGCGAGATCGGTCTCGTAGGCGGTGATCCCCTCGGCCGCCAGCGCCTCGTTGAGCTCGATCTCCTGGGTGGCCATCGACTTGACCTTGACGACCTCGGTCCGCCCGGTGGCCTTGACCAGTCCGGCGACGATCCGGTTGGCCTCCTCGGCGTCGGCGGCCCAGTGCACGGTGCCGCCGGCCGCCGTGACGGACTCCTCCAACTGCACCAGGTAGCGGTCGAGGTGGCGCAGCGTGTGGTCCTTGATCGCCTTCCCGGCGGCGCGCAGCCGGTCCCAGTCGGCGAGTTCGGCGACCGCCCGGGCCCGCTTGTCGCGGATGGTGCGGGTGGCGTGCCGCAGGTTGGCGCGCAGCCGCTCGTCCCGTACGGCCTTGGCGGCGGCCTGCGGGAAGGCGGGCATGCCGAGGAACGTACCGCTCACACGGGCCTCCAGGGGTGCTCCTCGGTGCTGGCCAGGATCTCCGCCAGGTGCAGCGGCCGCAGCGGCGCGCCCCGGCGGCGCAGGGTGCCGCCGAGGTGCAGCAGGCAGGAGTTGTCGGCGCCGCAGAGCACGCGGGCGCCGGTGCCGAGCGCGTTGGCGATCTTGTCCTCGGCCATGGCCGCCGAGACCGCCGCGTTCTTGACCGCGAAGGTGCCGCCGAAGCCGCAGCACTCCTCGGCCCCGGGCAGCTCGACCAGCTCCAGGCCCTCGACGGCGCCCAGCAGCCGGCGCGGGCGCCCGCCGAGGCCGAGCAGGCGCAGGCCGTGGCAGGAGGGGTGGTAGGTGACGGTGTGCGGGAAGTACGCGCCGACGTCCTCGACGCCGAGCACGTCGGTCAGGAACTCGGTCAGCTCGACCACCCGGGGCACCAGGTCGGTGGCCAGGTCGGCGAGTTCGGTGCCCCGGCCCTCGGCGGCGGCCCTGGCGCCGATCCGGGGGTAGTTGTCCCGGACCATCGCCACGCAGGAGCCCGAGGGCGTCACCACGTGGTCGTACCCGGCGAAGGCCTTCGCGGTCCGTCGGACCAGCGGCTCGCAGCCCCTGCGGTAGCCGGTGTTGTACTGCGGCTGCCCGCAGCAGGTCTGCCCGGCGGGGAAGTCCACCGTCACGCCGAGCCGTTCCAGCAGCCGGACGGTGGCCACCGCCGTGGCGGGGAACAGCGCGTCGTTGACGCAGGTGGCGAACAGCGCGACCCGCATCCGGGCTCCCTTCTGCCGAACCGGACCCCGCTGGCCGCCCGAACCGCCGGACGGCCGAACTGCCGGACGCCGGAAGCCGAACGGCACCGGACCGCTCGTGATCGTACCGAGCGGACCGGTGCCGCGGTGGGACTTCGGCCGTGCGACCTCGGCCGGGGACGTCAGCCCCCGGGACTCAGGGGCTCAGGGCCTCAGGCACCGAGCCAGAGGTCCGGCCCGAACACCTCGTAGTGGATGTCCGCCGCCGGGACGCCCGCGGTCAGCAGCTGCTCGCGGACGGCGCGCAGGAAGGGGAGCGGCCCGCAGAGGTAGGCGGTGGTGCCGGCCGGGACCTCGACGGTGGAGAGGTCCACCAGGCCGGTGCGCTCGGCCGGCCACTCGCCGAGCGGCCGCTCGTAGAAGACGTGCGAGTCCGCGTTCGGCAGGTCGGCGGTGAGCCGTGCCAGTTCGGCCCGGAAGGCGTGGCTCAGCTGGTCGCGGTCGCCGTGGACGGAGACGATCCGCCGGGTGGAGCCGGTGGCGGCGAGGTGGTCGAGCATGGCGGTCATCGGGGTGTTGCCGATGCCGGCGGAGGCGAGCAGCACCGGGCCGTCGCCGTCGGCCAGGGCGATGTCGCCCAGCGGGGGCGCCAGTTCGACGGGGTCGCCGGCCTTCAGGTGGTCGTGCAGGTGGCCGGAGACCTCGCCGCCGTCCTCGCGCTTGACGCTGAAGCGCAGGGCGCCGTCGGCGCCGCCGGAGAGGCTGTACTGGCGGATCTGCCGGGCGCCGTCGGCCAGTTCGGTGCGCACCGAGACGTACTGGCCGGGGCGGAAGGCCGGGACGGGGCGGCCGTCGGCGGGGCGGACCAGGTAGCTGGTGACGGCCTCGGTCTCCTGGTGGCGGGCGATCACGGTGTAGGGGCGCCACAGGTCGGCCGGGTCGCCGCCGGCGGCGGCCTCGGCGCGCAGCCGGTCCTCGACGGCGATCAGCGCGTTGGCCATCAGCCAGTAGACCTCGTCCCAGGCGGCGGCGACCTCGGGGGTGACGGCCTCGCCGAGCACCTCCACGATGGCGGCGAACAGGTGCTCGTGGACGATCTTGTACTGGCTGCTGTCGATGCCGACGGAGACGTGCTTGTGGGCGATGCGGGCGAGCATCGCGTCCGGCCGCTGGTCCGGGTCGGCGATCAGGGCGGTGGCGAAGGCGGCTATCGAGCCGGCCAGCGCCTCGCGCTGGGTGCCGTTGGCCTGGTTGCCCCGGTTGAAGAGGTCGCGCAGCAGCTCCGGGTGCGCGGCGAACAGCCGGTCGTAGAAGCGCGGGGTGATGTCGCCGATGGCGGCGCCCACGACGGGCAGGGTGGCCTCGATGACCTCGGTGGACTTCGCGGACAGCATCAGTCGGGCTCCTAACTGGTATCTGAGATTCGCATTAAAGGCTGTGAAAGAGGCGCGCGGCCCCGGTGGGCCGATCGGCCGGTGGGTCCGGCGGTCTCGGTGGGTCCGGCAGTCTCGGTGGATCCGGCGGTGCCGGTGACGCCGGCGGGTCAGGCGGTGTCGGCGGGTCTCGCGGTGAGGCTGAGCAGGACCGGCCCGGTGGGGGAGGCCGCCAGGTCGTCGATGGAGAGGTGGTCGAGCGCGGCGAAGAACGCCTCCTGGGCGCCCCGCAGTGCTCCGCGCAGCCGGCACGCGGCCCGCAGCGGGCAGGGCGGGTCGTCCTCGCAGCCGACCACGTCGCCGACCCCCTCCAGCTCCCGCAGCAGCAGTCCGAGCGAACCGGTCCGCCCGGCGAAGGTGAGCATCAGCCCGCCGCCGCGACCGCGCCGGGCCTCCACCACGCCCAGGTGCTGCAGTCGGCTGACCACCTTCGCCGCGTGGGTGTACGGCACGCCGACGGACGCGGCCACCTCGCGGGTGGTCGGGTTGTCGCCCTCGCCCAGGACGGCCAGTCGCATGGCGATCCGCAGGGCGATGTCGGTGCTCTTGGTCAGCCTCACGTTCGGAACGCTATCGAATGCGACTCCGCAACTCCAATTTTCTGCACGACGTCGATCGAGATCCCGGTCACGTCGATCCGGAGCCCTCGGCCCGGTCGGGGCCGTGGCGGGTCCGTGCACCCTCGCGCGGTGATCGGATCTGAACATTTGGCGACATTAGTAGTCACTCCCTGACGGAAAGTCAGGGCGGCTTCTACGCTTCCCCCGGCTCCGAACCCACCACAGCACCACCACACGTTCGTCCGTGCCGAGCAGTTGGAGAGACCCGTGAGAACACCCCGCACACCCCGTCGTACCCGGACGGCCGTGGCCGCGATATCCGCGACCACGGCCGCACTGCTGTCGCTGCCCGCGACCGCCGAGGCCGTCACACCGCCGCCGGCCGTCGCCGCGCACCTGGCGGTGGCGCCGTACCCGGCGGGCGTCGCGCTGACGCCGGACGGTGGCCACGCCTATGTGACCAGCCAGAGCAGCGGCGCCGTCAGCGTGCTCGACACCGCGAGCAACACCGTGTCCGGCGGCTTCACCGCCGGGTCCGGCTCGTACGCCGTGGCCGTGTCGCCCGACGGGCACCGGGCCTACCTGACCCACCACCTGGACAACACCGTCAGCGTCGTGGACACCGCGACCGACGCCGTCACCGCGACCGTCCCGGTCGGCGCCCAGCCCTGGGGCCTCGCCCTCGCGCCGAACGGCTCCCGCGCCTACGTGAGCAACGCCGCCGCCAACACCGTCAGCGTGCTGGACACGTCGTCCGACACCGTGACCGCGACCGTGCCGGTCGGCGCCGAGCCGCACGGCCTGGCCGTCTCCCCGGACGGCACCCGGCTGTACGTCGCCGCGTCCGGCGCCAAGGCCGTCACCGTGGTCGACACCGCGAGCGGCACGGTGAGCGGCACCGTCCCGGTCGGCCACGGCGTCTTCGGCCTCGCGCTCAGCCCGGACGGCACCCGGCTGTGGACCGCCGACGGCGACGACGGCACCGCCGCCGTGATCGACACCGCGGCCGGTGCGGTCCTCGGCACCGTCGCCGTCGGCTCCGGCCCCTACGCGGTGACCGTCTCCCCGGACGGCACGGCGGCCTACGTCTCCAACTACGCCGACAACACCCTGAGCGTGGTGGACACCGCGAGCCGGACGGTCACCGCGACCGTCCCGGTGGGCGCCAGCCCGTACAGCCTGGCCCTGACCGCCGACGGGCGGCACGGCTACCTCGCCGACTTCACCGGCAGCGCCGTCGACGTGGTGACCTTCCCGCTGCCGGTGCCGGACGTGACCGCGATCAGCCCGAACGGCGGCTCCGGGACGGGCGGCACCGCAGTGACCATCACCGGCACCGACCTGGCCGGCGCCACCGCCGTGACCTTCGGCGCGGCCGGCGCCGCCACCTCGTTCAGCTGCACGAAGACCAGCTGCACCGCGACCGCCCCCGCCACCACCGTCGCCGGAGCCGTGGACGTGCGGGTCACCGGGCCCGGCGGCACCAGCGCGGCCGTCGCCGCCGACCGCTTCACCTACACCGCCCCCGCCGCCCACCTGGGCGTCGCGCTCACCGCGACCCCGGTCACCGGGCTGCTCTCCAGCCGGGTCGACTACACCGTCACCCTCGCCGGCCAGGGCCCCGACCCGGTGACCACGGCCACCGTCGCCGCCGACCTGCCCGCCGGGCTGACCACGACCTCCGGCGACTGCACCGTCGCCGCCGGGAAGCTCAGCTGCGCGCTGACCGCGCCGCTGGCCAAGGGCGCGAGCACCACCCGGCACTTCTCGGTCGGCGTCGGCCTGCTCACCCTGCTCCGCAGCTGGGACGTCACCGTGGCGCGCACCGCCGGGGCGCCCGCCGACCCGTCGCCCGCCACCAGCCGGGCCACCCGCAGCTGCTCCGCGGTGCTCGGGCTGCTGATCACCTGCAAGTAGCGCACGGGCAGCCGCCCCGGGCCCCGCCGGAACCCTCGCCGGTGGTGTGGTGTGCGTAGCTGCTCACGGTCAGTTCACCATTCCGGTCATGACGGCG
>NZ_JBHUAL010000238.1:0-14556 GCF_042789775.1 Kitasatospora sp. NPDC056800
CGGGCTTTCGCCCGGCGCGCCCGCTGAAGGGGGTGTCAGGTGGGGATGCCCGGGAGGGCGGGGGTGGGGGCGCCCCAGGTGTGGGCGCGGAGGGTGGCTTCGCGGAGGGCGGTGGCGGCGAAGGGGCGGTAGGGGGTGGGGAGGGTGAGGAGCAGGTCGGCGTAGGTGGTGGTCAGGCGGGTTTCCAGGTGGACGGCGAGTTTGGCGGCGTCGGTGGGGGAGGTGACGGGGAAGGGGAGCTGGTAGCCGGCGGCGGCGGGGGTGGGGGCGGCGGTGACGGAGGTGAGGAGGCGTTGCCAGGCGTCGCGTTGGGCCTGGTGGGCGGCGTGGGTGGTGCGGGCGGCGGTGCGCTGGGGGTCGTCGGGGAGGTGGGCGCCGACCACGCCGTAGCCGTAGACGGCGGCGTGTTCGGCGCTGAGGGCGGCTTGGAGGGCGGGGACGGCGGCGTTGGCGTCGGCGGCGCGTTCGGTGGTGGTGCTGCCGGCGGTGGTGGTGCCGTCGGGGGTTTTGACGGGGGTCTGGTCGCCGAGGGCCGCGGCGTGCAGGGCGTTGCCGGCGGAGACGGAGGCGAGCAGGCGGGCGAGGGGCGGGCTGACCTCGTCGAGGCCCTGGAGGTGGGACTCGGCGGTCCGGTGCTCCATGAGGGCCAGCTCGGGGAGGGTGGGGAGGGCGCGGGACGGGGTGCCGGTGGGGGAGGGGCTCGCGCTCGGCAGGCCCTGGGCGAGGGCGGCGCGGTGCCGGGCGGTGTCGTCGCGCAGCGGTTGGAGCAGGGCGGTCTGGGCGCCCGGGGCGGTGAGCAGGCTGTCGTAGGCGCCGAGCAGGAGGTCGGTGTCGGCGATCGCGCGCAGGCGGGCCGGGGTGTCGAGGTCGCGGGGTGGGGTGGGGCCGGCCGGGTGGGCGCCGTGGGGGGCGGCGGTGCAGGCGGTGAGGGTGGTGAGCAGTCCGAGGGCCAGGAAGGTCCGTCGGCTGGGCGGCTGCATCGGGATCACTCCGGGCGGGTACGGGAGGACGGCCTCCCTGCCTGCCCTCGTTGGCGTGAATGATTACAGAATCCCCACGTTCCCGGGTGCGGTTCGGGGATGCCGTGCCGGGTGTGAGCTTGCTCGCAGTGGGTGGCGTGGGCGTGGTCGGCGGAGGTCCGGAATCGGTGGTTGGGGGCTTGACCGGATAGGCTTTGGGCCGAGCTGCCGTGACCCGGTGTGGCACACCGGGGGCGCGGGGCGACCTTCTGACAACAGCAGACGCGGCCGAGGAGTCCACCCGGATGAGCACCACCCACACCGACCGGCTGCGAGCGTTGCTGGAGCCGCTGGCCGAGCAGGCCGGACTGGATCTGGAGGACGTCAGGGTCACCCGGGCGGGCAGCCGTCGGCAGGTGCAGATCGACGTCGACACCGACGGCGGCGTGGACATGGACGCCATCGCCGAGTTCAGCCGGGTGGTCGGTGAGGCCCTGGACGAGTCGGACCTGATGGGGGACGACGCGTACCTGCTGGAGGTCGGCTCGCCGGGTGCGGAGCGTCCGCTGGTCCTGCCCCGGCACTGGCAGCGCGCCGAGGGTCGGCTGGCCAAGATCCACCTGGAGGACGGCGGGGAGATCGTCGCCCGGGTGCTGGAGGCCGACGAGGACGGCGCACTGGTCGAGGTGCAGCCGGTGAAGGGACGCGGCCGTCCGAAGGAGCGCCGTCTGGCGTACGCGGAGGTGGCCCGGGCGCGCGTCCAGGTCGAGTTCAACCGCAAGGACGACGAGCTCCTGGACGAGGCCGCGGACTTCGACGAGGGGGAGGACGGCGCCGAGTGAACCCCCGGTGCCGTACGACCATGACGAACGTGACGAAAGACGAGGAGGCGTAGCCGTGGACATCGACATGAGTGCCCTGCGCACGCTGGTCAACGAGAAGAACATCCCCTTCGACCTGCTGGTCGAGTCCATCGAGTCCGCCCTCCTCACCGCGTACCACCGCACCGAGGGCTCGCGCCGGCGGGCCCGGGTGAACCTGGACCGCAAGAGCGGCCACGTCACCGTGTGGGCGATGGAGGACCCGGCGGAGCTGGACGAGGGCGTCGAGCCGAAGGAGTTCGACGACACCCCGAGCGGCTTCGGCCGGATCGCGTCCAGCATCGGCATCCAGGTGATGATGCAGCGTCTGCGCGACGCCGCGGACGACCAGACCTTCGGTGAGTACGCGGGCAAGGAGGGCGACATCGTCACCGGTGTCGTCCAGCAGGGCAACGACCCGAAGAACGTGCTGGTCGACATCGGCAAGCTGGAGGCCATCCTGCCGCCGCAGGAGCAGGTCCCGGGCGAGGACTACCGGCACGGCACCCGCCTGAAGTGCTACGTGGTGGCCGTGCGCCGCGGCGTGCGCGGGGCCTCGGTGACGCTGTCGCGCACCCACCCCAGCCTGGTGAAGAAGCTGTTCGCGCTGGAGGTCCCGGAGATCGCGGACGGCAGCGTGGAGATCGCGGCGATCGCCCGTGAGGCCGGCCACCGGACCAAGATCGCGGTCTGGTCGCGCCGCCAGGGCCTGAACGCCAAGGGCGCCTGCATCGGCCCGATGGGCTCCCGGGTGCGCGCCGTGATGGGCGAGCTGCACGGCGAGAAGATCGACATCGTCGACTGGTCCGAGGACCCCCGGGAGATGGTGGCCGCCGCCCTGTCGCCCGCACGGGTGACCAGCGTGGAGATCGTGGACGCCGCCCAGCGTTCCGCCCGGGTGATCGTGCCGGACTACCAGCTGTCGCTGGCGATCGGCAAGGAGGGGCAGAACGCCCGCCTGGCCGCGCGCCTGACCGGGTGGCGGATCGACATCCGGCCGGACACCGAGGTCCCCGCCGAGGAATCGCAGGCCCGGTAATCATCGTTGTCGTGTGCGCCCCTGCCGGTCCTCCGGGATCGGCGGGGCGGCGCCATGTCGCTTCGGAGGGGTAGACTTGCCTTCGTCTGGCCGGACGCATGTCCGAGCACGCCCGGAACGCACCTGCGTGGGCTGCCGCAAGCGAGCGGCCAAGCACCAGCTGTTGCGTGTCACGGCGGTCGAGGGCGAGTGCGTCCCTGATCCCCGCGGCGCACTCCCGGGCCGGGGAGCTCACCTGCACCCCGATCCGGCCTGCCTCGACCTCGCGGTCCGCCGTCGGGCGTTCCCCCGGGCCTTCCGGCTCCAGGGCGCGCTCGACACCGAGCGGCTCCGCGGGTTCATCGGGGAGCTGGTGGGCGGAGCCCCCTAGCCGGGCGGCCTCCCGCGACACTCGCCGCTCGCGCGGCGGAGAACCACCGCAACAAGCACAGCGCTCGGGCAGCCGCGCGCCGTGCCACCAGTCAGGTACCTCGCGATGTGGAAGTAGGTCGAGATTGCGATGAGCTCTCGATGAGTACGCGATGAGTACGCGATGGGTACGCCCATGAAGTAGCGACAGTCCGGCGGACGAGACCCCCGGACTCATAGACAGGAGTGAAGTGGCTAAGGTCCGGGTTTATGAACTCGCCAAGGAGCTTGGCTTGGAGAGCAAGGCCGTCATGGCCAAGCTCACCGAGCTCGGCGAGTTCGTCCGTTCGGCGTCCTCGACGATCGAGGCGCCGGTCGTACGCAAGTTGACTGACGCGCTTGGTGTGGCCCCCACCGGTGGTGGTTCCGCTGCCAAGCCGGGCCCGCGGAAGCCCGCGGCGCCCTCCCCCGCGGCCGGCTCGGGTGCCCCGAAGCCGGGCGCTCCGACCCCGGGTCCGCGCCCCAGCGCGACCCCTGGTCCCCGTCCGACCCCGGCTGCCGCCGCGCCTTCCGCGCCGGCCGCCGCCCCTGCGGCCCCCGCGGCCGGAGCGGGTGCCCCGAAGCCGGGCGCTCCGACTCCGGGCCCGCGTCCGGCCGCGCGTCCCGCCGCTCCGGCGGCTCCGGCCGCGCCCGCGGCCGAGTTCTCCTCGCCGGCTCCGGCCGAGGCCCCGCGTCCCGCCGCCCAGGCCCCGCGCCCGAGTGGCGGCCAGGCCTCCGGCGGTGCCCGTCCGGGCCCGCGTCCGGCCGGTCCGCGTCCGGGCAACAACCCGTTCACCTCGGGTAGCGCCACCGGCATGGGCCGCCCCGGCGACCGCCGTCAGGGTGGTCAGGGCGGTGCTCCGCGTCCGGGTGGTGCCCAGGGTGGCGACCGTCCGCGTCCGGGCGGCGACCGTCCGCGTCCCGCCGGTGCCCCGGGTGCCGGTGCGCCGCGTCCCGGTGGCGACCGTCCGCGTCCCGCCGGTGCCCCGGGTGCCGGTGCCCCCCGTCCGGGTGGCGCCCCGCGTCCCGACGGCATGCCGCGTCCGGCCGGTCCGCGCCCCGGCGCGCCGTCCCCGTCCGGCATGCCGCGCCCGAACCCGGGCATGATGCCGCAGCGTCCGGCCGGCCCGCGTCCGGGCCCCGGTGGCCGTGGTCCCGGTGGCCCCGGCGGTCGTCCGGGTGGTCCGGGCGGCGCCGGCGGTGCCCGTCCCGGCTTCCAGGGTCGTCCGGCCGGTCCGGGCTCGCGTCCGGCCGGTGGCGGCGGCTTCGGCGGTCCGCGTCCGGGTGGCGGCGCCCCCGGTGGTGGCGGCGGTTTCGGCCCCCGTCCCGGCGGCTTCGGCGGTCGTCCCGGTGGCCCGGGTGCCCGTGGTGGCACGCAGGGTGCCTTCGGTCGTGGCCCGGGCGGTCGCCCGGCTCGCGGTCGCAAGTCGAAGCGGGCGAAGCGCCAGGAGTACGAGGCCATGCAGGCCCCGTCCGTCGGCGGTGTGATGCTGCCTCGCGGCAACGGCCAGACCGTTCGCCTGTCGAGCGGCGCCTCGCTGATGGACTTCGCGGAGAAGATCAACGCCAACCCGGCCGCGCTCGTCTCCGTCATGTTCAACCTCGGTGAGATGGTCACCGCGACCCAGTCGGTCTCCGACGCGACCCTCGAGCTGCTGGCCGGCGAGATGGGCTTCCAGCTGGAGATCGTCAGCCGGGACGACGAGGACCGCGAGCTGCTGGAGTCGTTCGACATCGACTTCGGTGCCAACGAGGGCGACGAGGACCAGCTGGCCCCGCGTCCGCCGGTCGTCACCGTCATGGGTCACGTCGACCACGGTAAGACCCGCCTGCTGGACGCGATCCGCAAGTCCAACGTGGTGGCCGGCGAGGCCGGTGGCATCACCCAGCACATCGGTGCCTACCAGGTGGCGACGATGGTGAACGGCGAAGAGCGCCCGATCACCTTCCTCGACACCCCGGGTCACGAGGCGTTCTCCGCCATGCGTGCCCGTGGTGCCAAGTCCACCGACATCGCGATCCTGGTGGTCGCGGCCAACGACGGTGTCATGCCGCAGACGGTCGAGGCGCTGAACCACGCCAAGGCCGCGGGTGTGCCGATCGTGGTCGCCGTCAACAAGATCGACGTCGAGGGCGCCGACCCGACCAAGGTCCGCGGTCAGCTGACCGAGTTCGGTCTGGTGGCCGAGGAGTACGGCGGCGACACCATGTTCGTCGACATCTCCGCGCGCCAGGGCCTGAACATCGACCAGCTGCTGGAGGCCGTGGTCCTGACCGCGGACGCCTCGCTGGACCTGCGGGCCAACCCCGAGCAGGACGCGCAGGGTATTGCGATCGAAGCCCACCTGGACAAGGGCCGCGGCGCCATGGCGACCGTCCTGGTCCAGCGCGGTACCCTCCGCGTCGGTGACTCGATCGTCGTGGGCGACGCCTACGGCCGCGTCCGCGCCATGCTGGACGAGAACGGCAACAACCTCGCCGAGGCGGGCCCGTCCCGTCCGGTGCTGCTGCTCGGTCTGACCTCGGTGCCCCGCGCCGGCGACAGCTTCATCGTCGTCGACGAGGACCGCACCGCCCGTCAGATCGCCGAGAAGCGCTCGGCCCGCGACCGCAACGCCGCC
This sequence comes from Kitasatospora sp. NPDC056800, assembly GCF_042789775.1. Lineage (NCBI taxonomy): Bacteria > Bacillati > Actinomycetota > Actinomycetes > Kitasatosporales > Streptomycetaceae > Kitasatospora > Kitasatospora sp. NPDC056800. The sequence continues at coordinate 5,867 of NZ_JBHUAL010000238.1, forward strand.
TTCGCGCAGCGTCGGGTCCGGGTGTCCCTGGAGGACCTGGACAAGGCCATCGCCGCCGGCTCCATCGAGCAGCTCAACCTCATCATCAAGGGTGACGTCTCCGGTTCGGTCGAGGCCCTCGAGGACGCCCTCGTCAAGCTGGACGTGGGCGAGGAGGTCGAGCTCCGGGTCCTGCACCGCGGTGTGGGTGCCATCACCGAGTCCGACGTGGACCTGGCGATGGGCTCGGACGCCATCATCATCGGCTTCAACGTGCGCGCCGAAGGCCGTGCGCGCGCCGCGGCCGACAAGGAAGGCGTGGACGTCCGGTACTACTCGGTCATCTACCAGGCGATCGAGGAGATCGAGAACGCCCTCAAGGGCATGCTCAAGCCGGAGTACGAGGAGGTGCGCCTCGGCGCCGCGGAGATCCGCGAGGTCTTCCGCTCCTCCAAGTTCGGCAACATCGCCGGTGTCCTGGTCCGCGACGGCATCATCCGCCGCAACGCCAAGGCCCGCCTCATCCGCGACGGCAAGGTCGTGGCGGAGAGCCTCACCATCGAGGGTCTGCGCCGCTTCAAGGACGACGCGACCGAGGTCCGCGAGGGCTTCGAGGCCGGTGTCACCCTGGGGTCGTTCAACGACATCAAGGTCGAGGACATCATCGAGACCTACGAGATGCGCGAGAAGCCGCGCGCCTAGTCGGTGTCAGCCGGGGCCGGTCGACGGGTGGTATTTCCGTCGACCGGCCCCGGTCTCGCTGTGTAGGGTCCGGGGTAGTCACACAGTGGCGCCAGCCCGTTTCCGGGCTGCTCCCCGAGGCCTTCCAGGTCGGCGAGACCTGTCATACATGTTCGTGGGAACACTCACCTTCGACCTGCTGCTGGGCGACGTCCACTCGCTCAAGGAGAAGCGTTCGATCGTGCGGCCCATCGTGGCCGAACTGCAGCGCAAGTACAGCGTGTGCGCTGCCGAGACCGGGAACCAGGACCTGCACCGCCGGGCCGAGATCGGCCTCGCGGTGGTCTCCGGCGAAGCCGGGTACGTCACCGAGGTCCTGGACAGCTGTGAGCGGTTGGTCGCCGGCCGCCCCGAGGTACAGCTCCTCTCCGCGAGGCGGCGGTACCACAACGACGACGACGAATGAGGACCGTGGAGCCGGCCGACGGAAGTCGCCGTTCTCACACGGATCAGGACCGAGAGCGCCCGCAAGGCCGGGCGCGGGCCGGTACTTTGGGGCGTGGGCCCCGACGGGTGCGCAGTTCTCCCGGGTACCGGGCCCATTGCACGAGGAGGCAACGTGACCGACACCGCTAGGGCGCGCAAGCTCGCCGACCGCATCCAGGTGGTCGTCGCCCAGACCCTGGAGCGGCGGATCAAGGACCCCCGACTGGGGTTCGTGACCATCACCGACACCCGGGTGACCGGGGACCTGCGCGAGGCCACCGTCTTCTACACCGTCTTCGGTGACGAGACCGAGCGCGAGGCCACCGCGGCCGCGCTGGAGAGCGCCAAGGGCGTGATCCGCTCCGAGGTCGGCAAGATCGGGGTGCGCTTCACCCCGACGCTGACCTTCGTCGCGGACGCGCTGCCGGACAACGCCCGGAACATCGACGACCTGCTCGACCGGGCCCGCAACTCGGACGCCGCCGTGCGCACCCGGGCCGCGGGGGCGAGCTACGCCGGCGAGGCGGACCCGTACCGGGTTCCGGCGGCCGAGCGTGACGACGAGGACGAGTAGTCATGGCGGGTGAGCCGGCGCAGGCCGCCTCGCGAGCCGGATCGACCACGGGGGCGTCCTCCACCAGCACGGTGGAGGGTGCCCTCGTGGCGCTTCCGGGCCCGCGCGCCGAGGAGAGCGGGTTCGAGCTGCTCTGGCAGCAGGTGGTGGCGGAGATCGGGCGGGCCCGTTCGATCGACCTGATCTGCCACATCTGCCCGGACGGCGACGCGCTGGGCTCCTCGCTGGCGGCGGCGCTGGCGCTGCGCGCGCTCGGCAAGCAGGTGCGGGTCTCCTTCGGCGACGACCCGCAGGTCGTGCCCGAGTCGCTGGCCTTCCTGCCCGGCCAGGAGCTGATCGTGCCGGCCGTCGAGGTGCCGGACGTGCCGGAACTGGTGCTCTGCTTCGACGTGGCCGCGGAGAGCAGGCTCGGCCTGCTGCACGCCAAGGCCTTCGCCGCGCCCGTCCTGGTGGTGCTCGACCACCACGCCTCCAACCCGGGCTTCGGCACCCACCAGCTGATCGACCCGACCGCGCCGGCCACCGCCGTGCTGGTCGACGAACTGCTGCGCCGGCTCGGCGTGGAGCTGGACCAGGAGCTGGCCACCTGCCTCTACACCGGTGTCGCCACCGACACCGGTTCGTTCAAGTACCGGGCCACCACGCCCGCCACCCACGAGCTGGCCGCCCGGCTGCTGGCCACCGGCATCCGGCACGACCTGATCGCCCGGCAGCTGTGGGACACCTCCTCCTTCGGCTATCTCAAGGTGCTCGCGGGCGCGCTCGACCGGGCCGTCTACGAGCCGGAGGCGGCGGACGGGCTGGGCCTGGTGTGGACCTGGGTGCCGTACCAGGACCTCGCGCTGTTCAGCGTCACGGTCGAGGAGATCGAGGGGCTGATCGACATCCTGCGCCGCCCGGCCGAGGCCGAGGTGGCGCTGGTGCTCAAGCAGGACCCGGACGGCACGCTGCGCGGCTCCTCGCGTTCCAAGGGCGCGGTGGACGTCGCCGCGGCCTGTGCCGAACTGGGCGGCGGGGGGCACGTCTTCGCGGCCGGATTCAGCGTCCGGCAGGACGTGGCCGCGGTGGTCGAGCGGTTCCGGGGCGCCCTGCGACCGGTACGTTGATCATCTCTGCTGTTGTTGTTGAGAGAAAGAACCCGATGAAGCGCAAAGGCACCGGCCCGGACGGCCTGGTGATCGTCGACAAGCCTGAGGGCATCACGTCGCACGGGGTCGTCGCCAAGCTGCGGTGGCTGGCCGGGACCCGGAAGGTCGGGCACGCCGGCACCCTGGACCCGATGGCCACCGGCGTCCTGGTGATCGGCGTCGAGCGGGCCACCCGGCTGCTCGGCCACCTGATGCTCACCGCCAAGACCTACGAGGCGACCATCCGGCTCGGCCAGACCACCGTCACCGACGACCGCGAGGGCGAGGTCACCGCCTCGGCCCCGGCCGACGCCGTCACCCGGGAGGCGATCGACGCCGGGATCGCGGCGCTCACCGGCGAGATCATGCAGGTGCCGTCCAAGGTCAGCGCGATCAAGATCGACGGCAAGCGCTCGTACGCGCGGGTGCGCGAGGGCGAGGAGTTCGAGCTCGCGGCCCGGCCGACCACGATCCACTCCTTCACCGTGCACGGGCAGCGCGCGGCGGTCGCCGAGGACGGCACGCCGGTGATCGACCTGGACGTCACCGTCGAGTGCTCCTCCGGCACCTACATCCGGGCGCTGGCCCGGGACCTGGGCGCCGGGCTGGGCGTCGGCGGGCACCTGACCGCGCTGCGGCGCACCAGGGTCGGGCCGTACGGGGTGGAGTCGGCGCGCACCCTGGAGCAGCTGGAGGCCGACGTCACCGGCGAGTCCGCCAAGGGTCTCGAGGTGCTGCCGATCGGCGAGGCCGCGGCGGCCGCCTTCCCGCGCTGGGACCTGGACGAGGCCTCGGCGGAGAAGCTGTCGCACGGCGCCCGGCTGAAGGCGCCCGGGATGGGCGTGGACGGGCCGATCGCGGTGTTCGGGCCGGACGGGCGCTTCCTCGCGCTGGTCGAGGAGAAGGGCGGGCAGGCGAAGCCGGTCGCGGTCTTCGTCGGCTGACGCCCCCGCTGCTCGGAGCCCCCGTCGGGAATCGTCCCGACGGGGGCTTTCCCGTTCCCGGACCCCCTTTCACCCGCACGAGGGAGCGCGCGGAGTGAACGCCCGTGGTGAGCGGCGCGGGCGCGGTCGGACCGCCTCCCGCGCGGGCAGGCTCCGGGCGGCGGGCGAGCGACGGTCGAGGGGGCAATGGGATGCCGGGGTTTCTGGAGGGCGATCCGGGGCGGTACCTGCTGCGGATCCGCGACCTCAACGGGCGGCTGCACGGCTTAGGGTTCGTCGCCGACCCGCAGGGAGGCGTGCTGACGGCACACGAGAGCGTGGCCGGACTGGACCGGGTCGTCCTGCACACCCCCGGCGGGCAGACCAGGGTGCTCGGCCCGGACGCCGTGCTGCCGCTGCCCGGGCACGGGCTCGCCCTGCTGCGCACCGAGGCGGTCGGCGGGCTGCCGGTGCCGCCGCTGCCGCTGGCCGCCGTCGCGGCCGGGCACGAGGTGCTGCTGCCCGCGCTGGCGGGGGAGGACGGCCGGGTGGTCGCGCTGCGCTGCGGGCTGCTCGGGGTCACCGGCGCGGCGTACGGCGGGCACCGGCTGGGCGAGGTGCTGCTGCTGGACGTGCCGGTGGTCGGCGGGGTCGCGGTGCCGGCCGGCTCGCCGGTGCTGGACGCCCGCAGCGGGGCGGTGGTCGCGCTGGCCGCGCCCGCCCTGCGCGACCCCCGGCACGGCGGGGCGCTGCCGGCCGTGGCGGTGGGGGCGGGCCCCGCGGACGGGACGGCGGCCGCCGGGGTGCTGGCCGGGCTGCTGGCGAGCAACGCGGCGGCGGTGCCCGGCTACGGCCCGGCGCTCAACCTGGCCGGGGTGCTGCGGCTGACCGCCGCCCAGGTGACGGCCGCCGGTGCCGGGCCGGCCCGGGTGGCCGACCTGGCCGCCGACCGGGTGGACCGGCCGGACGGCCTCGCCGGGGACGAGCCGGCCGCGACCGTCACCGCACTGGTCGGCGCCCCCGGCAGCGGACGCACCACCGAACTGGCCGCGCTGGCCGCCCGCCGGCACGGCGGCGCCCACCCGCTGCCCACCCTCTGGCTGCGCGGCGCCGACCTGCGGGCCGGGGACCGCTCGCTCGCCGAGCCGCTGGAGCGGGCGCTGGCCGCCGCCGCGGCCGGACTCGGCACCCCGGCGCCCGCGCCGGAGCCGGTGGCGGCGCTGTGCGCGGCGGCGGGCCGGCCCCTGCTGGTGGTCCTGGACGGCCCCGAGGAGGCCCCGCTGGCGGTGGACGCGCGCTGGCTGCGCGGCGCCGGCCAGTGGCTGACCGGCTGCGGCGCCCGGCTGGTCACCGCCTGCGGCGAGGAGCTCTGGGAGCGGCTCGCGGCCGAGACCTGGGGGAGCGGCACGCCCGGCCCCCGCCGTACCGCCGAACCGCAGCCGGACGGCGACCTGGGCAGCGCCCCCACCGTACGGATGGACGGCCGCGGCCCGGACGGGCCGAGCCTGGCCGGGCAGCGGCTCGGCCCGCTGCCCCCCGAGGCGGCCGAGCGGGTGCGTCGCCGGTACGGGCTGCCACCGGGCCACCCGGCCGCCGCCGGGGACGGCGGGCACCCGCTGGCCGTCCGGCTGGCCGGGGAGCTGTGGGCCCAGGGGCTGCGCGACGGGCCGGTGCGCCGCGGCGAGCTGTTCGACGCCTTCCTGGACCTGCGCTGCCTGCGGGTGGCCCAGCGGCTGGCCGAGGACGGCCGGCCGCGCCGCCCGGGCGCCCACCGCCGGGGCGCGGTGCGGCCGGCCGGGCCGCGGCACCGGCGGGTGCGCCGGCTCGCGGCGGCGGTGGCCGGGCGGGTGCACGAGGCGGCCCGGCGGATGCTCGGCGGCCGGTCGGGCGGCGGGCTGGACCGGGCCGCCTTCGAGGAGCTGTTCCCGGTCGAGGGCGGCTGGGCCACGGCGGTGCTCGCCGAGGGCCTGTTCGTCCCGGCCGGGCCCGGGTTCCGCTTCGCGCACGGGGAGTTCGCGGACTGGCTGCAGGGCCGGCACCTGGACCTGGACGCGGCGCTGCGGCTGCTGCTCGGCGAGGCCGAGGACACCCCGCCGTGGCCCGCCGACGAGCCGGCGGAGCCCGGCGGCCACCCGGCGGCGGAGACGGCGGAGACGGCCGCCGGGGCGGACGCCGTCCCCCGGCACCGGATCGGCCCGGTCGCCGCCGCACTGCGCCGGGTGGCCGAGACCTGGGGCGCCGGCGCCCTGGACCCGTGGCTGCACCGGATCTGGCGCGCCCTGGACCTGCGCCCGCCGGGCAGCGAACCCGCCTGGTGGGCGGCCCGGTTGCTCGCCGAGGGCCTGGCCGCAGGCCCGGACCCGGCCGAACACCGGGCGCTGCTCGACCAGATGGCGGCCCGGATCGCCGAACGGGCGGGCGGGACGGGCGCGGTGGCGCTCGCGGCGGCCGGGCTCGGCCGTTTCGGGCCGGCCTTCTGGACCGGCCTCGGCCTGCCCGTCGAGGCCGAACTCGCCCTGCTGCGCAGCCTGGTGGCCGCCGACGGCCCCGGGCAGCGCTTCCTCGCCGTGGTGGCCCAGCGGCTGCGCGCCGACCCGGTCGGGGTGTTCCCGCTGCTCTGCGCCTGGTTCGAGGACCCGCGCGGCCTGCCGGGCCGCCCGGGGCGCACCGTCGCCGACCTCGCCCACGACCTGCTGTACGCCCACCGGCGGCTCGCCCTGGACGAGTTGGCCGACGCGCTGGCCGCCGCCGCGCACCCGCGGGCGGACGCGCTGCTCACCGTGCTCGCCGCCGAGGAGCCGTCCGCGCTCTGCCGCGCGGTGGACCGCTGGAGCCACGACCGGCGGCCCGAACGGCACGTCGCGGCGGCCGTGCACGCGCTGCGGACCGCCCCGTACGCCTCCGGAGCCGGGGTCGAGCTGCTGCGGTACACCGCGCTGACCCTGCTCGCCCGCGAGGACGAGCCCGGTCTGCACGGGGCCGCGCTGGCGCTGCTGGTCGGCGATCCGGCGACCCGGGCCGAGCACCTGCCGGCCGCGCTCGCCCTGCTGCGGGCCGGCGGCGACGCCTTCCTCACCCCGCGGGCGCTCGCCCCGGCCCTGGAGAGCGACCCGGAACCCGTCCTGGTGGCCTTCGCCGAGTGCTCGGCCGCCCCCGGCGCGGCCCCCGCCGAGACGCTGCGGGTGCTCGCCGACGCCACCGCCCCGGCGGCCGTGCGGCGGGGCGCCGAGCTGGCCGCCGGGCTGCTGCGCGGGAACCCGGGGCTGGCCGGCCCGGTCGCCGTCGACTACCTCGGCCGCCGGCTGGCGCGCGCCGCCGCCGGCCCGGCCGACCGGCTGGAGCTGCGGGTGCTGATCGGCGCCGCGCTGGCGGCCCGCAGCGCGGCCGTCCGGCGGCCGTTCGCCGAGGTGCTGTCCGTCCCGGTGGCCGACCCGGCGGCGGACGCGCTGCGCTGCGAGCTGCTGGACACCCTGCTCGCCGCCGAGACCGACCCGGCGGTGCTGACCGTCGCCGTGGAGCGGCTCGCCGAGCACTGCGCGGCCGAGAACCCGGCCCGGGCCCGGGCGGTGCTGGCCCGGGCCGGCACCGGGCTGCCGGGCGCGGACGAGCTGCTGGTGCGCTGCGCCGGGCGGTCGGCGGCCTTCGCCCGGCTGCTCGCCCGGTGGCCGTCCGGGGCCGCGCCGACCGCCCCGGACGGCCCCCGGCTGGCCCGGATGCGGGCCCTGGCGGCGGCCGGACGGGACCCGCAGTACGCCGCCGCGGAGGCCGAGCGGGCCGTCTCCGGGCGGGCCGCGGGGCCCTCGGCGGGCTCAACCCGTATTCCGGTGCCTGAGCCGGGGCAGGCGCATGGCACGCTATAGGGGTTCGGGTTTTGAGCGTTTGAGCGTACAGAGGGTACGCGCCGTACGGAACAAGGAGCGGTCAGGTGCAGCGCTGGCGTGGCCTGGAGGAGATCCCCGGGGACTGGGGACGCAGCGTCGTCACCATCGGCTCGTTCGACGGGGTGCACCGAGGACATCAGCTGATCATCGGGCGGGCGGTCGAGCGGGCCCGCGAACTGGGCGTCCCGGCGGTCGTGGTGACCTTCGACCCGCACCCGCGCGAGGTCATCCGCCCGGGCAGCCACCCGCCGCTGCTCGCGCCGCACCCGCGCCGTGCCGAGCTGATCGCGGAGCTGGGCGTGGACGCGGTGCTGGTGCTGCCGTTCACCACCGAGTTCTCCCAGGAGTCCCCGGAGACCTTCGTCCGGCAGGTACTGGTGGACGCGCTGCACGCGCGGGTCGTCATCGAGGGCCCCAACTTCCGCTTCGGGCACCGGGCGGCCGGGAACGTCGAGCTGCTCGGCGAACTGGGCCGGGCGGACGACTTCGAGGTCGAGGTGGTCGACCTCCAGGTGTGCGGCACGGCCGGGGACGGCGAGCCGTTCTCCTCCAGCCTGACCCGCCGACTGGTGGAGACCGGGGACATGGCCGGCGCCAACGAGGTGCTGGGCCGTCCGCACCGGGTCGAGGGCGTGGTGGTGCGCGGCGCGCAGCGCGGCCGCGACCTGGGCTACCCGACCGCCAACGTCGACACCGTGCCGCACAGCGCGATCCCGGCGGACGGCGTGTACGCGGGCTGGCTGACCGCCGACGGCGAGCGGATGCCGGCGGCGATCTCGGTCGGCACCAACCCGACCTTCGACGGCACCACCCGCACCGTCGAGGCGTACGCCATCGACCGGGTCGGCCTGGACCTGTACGGGCTGCACGTGGCCGTGGACTTCCTGGCCTACCTGCGCGGGATGGAGAAGTTCGACTCCATCGACGCGCTGCTGGACCGGATGGCCGACGACGTCAAGCGGGCCCGCGAGCTGACCGACGGCATCTGACCGACGGCGTCCGAGCGACGGCGTCCGAGGCGTCGCAGAACGACGGAAGG